>NZ_JBHVPD010000220.1:0-1068 GCF_042887525.1 Kitasatospora sp. NPDC057936 | reverse complement strand
CACGAGGGCCAGGCGTACGGCGCGTCGGGCGGCGGGGACGGGCGGGGCCGCGGCGCGCAGCAGCGCCGCCGGACGGTCCGGGCCGGGCGCAGCCGGACGTACGCGGTGCGGCCGACCGGGCTGGAGCCTCGGCCCGAGCGCCACTCCTACCTGCGGACGCACACCCGCCGGATCCGCCGCTAGTCCGCGGCTGGAATCGGTCGCCGATCGGATCATCCGATGCTCACCCGGCCGGCGGTGCGTATTCCGTGTGTGAACGACGGCGGACTTGAGAACATGAGCAGTGAGTGACCGCTTCGTCACGCACTGGACACATCGCCGGGCCGTCCGCCCGGCCGCATCCCGATCCTGCGCCGCCCGTCCGTCCGGCGGGCGCCCGGCAGACGGTCCGTCCGA
The DNA here is from genome assembly GCF_042887525.1 of Kitasatospora sp. NPDC057936. Taxonomy (NCBI): domain Bacteria; kingdom Bacillati; phylum Actinomycetota; class Actinomycetes; order Kitasatosporales; family Streptomycetaceae; genus Kitasatospora; species Kitasatospora sp. NPDC057936. Next base: position 672 of record NZ_JBHVPD010000220.1, on the reverse strand, counting down.
CCGCGTGACCCGTCCGACCGCGACGCGTCCGACCCGGGACCCGTCCGGTCCGTGCGAAAGGGACGTCCCGTGGTGCGCAGGCTCCTGCCGACCCTCCTGCTCTCCCTCACCGCCGTGCTCGGGCTGCTGCCGGCCGCCCACGCCGCCCGGGCCGAGCCGGAGCCGTACCCCTCCGCCGAGGACGTCGACCGGGCCAGGGCCGAGGCCGACCGCACGGCCGCCTCGGCCGGAGCCATCGAGGCCGGGCTGGCCGCCGCCAGGGTCGAGCTGGACCGGGCCGGACGCGGCGCCGAGCAGGCCGTGGAGGCCTACAACGGCGCCCAGCTCGCGCTCACCCGGGCCCGCACCGAGGAGACCGCCGCCACGCAACGGGCGGCCGCCGCCGAGACGGAGCGGGTCGCCGCCGTCGAGGACGCCGCCCAGCTCGCCGCCGAAACGTACCGGCAGGGCGCCGGCGCCGAACTGGCCGCGCTCAACGCCCTGCTCGGCGCGCGAGGCCCCCGCGAGCTCGGCGACCGCGCCACCGCGATCGGCGTCGCCAGCGGGCGCACCCGGCAGATCCTCGACGCCGCCACCGCCACGGCCGCCGCCGCGGGCCGCGCCTCCGACGCGGCCCGGACCGCCACCGAGGCCGCCGGGCGCGCCGCCGCCGAGGTCGGCGCCGCGCGCGGC
>NZ_JBHVPD010000219.1:0-1083 GCF_042887525.1 Kitasatospora sp. NPDC057936 | reverse complement strand
GCGCAGTTCGTCGACGAGGTCGGGGGTTTCGGTGATGCCGCCGCGCAGGATGACGAAGGCGACGATGGCCTGGCCGGTGGTGGGGTCGGTGGCGCCGACGACGGCGGACTCGGCGACGGAGGGGTGGCCGACGAGGGCGGATTCGACCTCGGTGGTGGAGATGTTGTGGCCGGAGACGAGCATGACGTCGTCGACGCGGCCCAGGAGCCAGATGTCGCCGTCCTCGTCCTTCTTGGCGCCGTCGCCGGCGAAGTAGCGTCCTTCGAAGCGGGACCAGTAGGTGTCGATGTAGCGCTGGTCGTCGCCCCAGATGGTGCGGAGCATGGAGGGCCAGGGTTCGGTGAGGACGAGGTAGCCGCCGGAGCCGTTGGGGACCTCGGTGCCGTTGTCGTCGACGACGGTGGCGGCGATGCCGGGCAGGGCGCGCTGGGCGGAGCCGGGTTTGGTCTCGGTGACGCCGGGCAGGGGGCTGATCATCATGGCGCCGGTCTCGGTCTGCCACCAGGTGTCGACGATGGGGGCCTTGCCGGCGCCGATGTGTTCGCGGTACCAGATCCACGCTTCGGGGTTGATGGGTTCGCCGACGCTGCCCAGGACGCGCAGGGTGGAGAGGTCGAACTTGGCGGGGATGTCGTCGCCCCACTTCATGAAGGTGCGGATCGCGGTGGGGGCGGTGTAGAGGATGGTGACGCCGTACTTCTGGACGATCTCCCAGAAGCGGCCCTGGTGGGGGGTGTCGGGGGTGCCTTCGTAGATGACCTGGGTGGCGCCGTTGGCCAGGGGGCCGTAGACGATGTAGGAGTGGCCGGTGACCCAGCCGATGTCGGCGGTGCACCAGTAGACGTCGGTGTCGGGCTTGAGGTCGAAGACGGCGTGGTGGGTGTAGGCGGCCTGGGTGAGGTAGCCGCCGGAGGTGTGCAGGATGCCCTTGGGCTTTCCGGTGGTGCCGGAGGTGTAGAGGATGAACAGCGGGTGTTCGGCCTCGTGGGCCTGGGGGGTGTGGTGGGTGGACTGGCGGGCGGTGATCTCGTGCCACCACACGTCGCGGCCCTCGGTGAGGGTGGTGTCCTGGCCGGTGCGGCG
>NZ_JBHVPD010000218.1:0-1128 GCF_042887525.1 Kitasatospora sp. NPDC057936 | reverse complement strand
CTGGGTGAGCCAGTTCTGGACGAGGGTGAGGGCGTGGAGTGCGGTGTCCTCGGGGGTGGTGTCGGTGTCGAGGTGGACGATCACCGGTTCCGGGGCGTCGGCATGACCCGAACCCCCACCGGACGGTCGTAGCTCCGTCCAGCCCACCTCGTAGAGCGGGTCCGTTCCGGTCTGCGGCGTGGCGGTGAGCGCACCGGCCGGCAGCGGGCGCAGGTCGAGGGCGTCGACGGCGGCGACGAGCCCGCCTGCGGGATCGGTCAGCACCAGCGACACCGTCTCGCCGGCCAGCGGCTCCAGCCGGACGCGCAGCGCGGTCGCGCCGGTGGCGTGCAGCCGGACCCCGCTCCAGGAGAACGGGAGCCGGACGCCGTCCAGGCCCTCGCGCACCGGCAGGAGGTGCAGCGCGGCGTCCAGCAGCGCCGGGTGCAGGGCGAACTCGTCCGTTCCGCCGCCCGGTTCCCCGGGGACGCCGACCTCGGCGTACAGGGTGTCGCCGAGCTGCCAGGCGGCGCGCAGGTTGCGGAACGCGGGGCCGTAGCCGTAGCCGAGCCCGGCGAGCCGGTCGTACACCTCGTCCACGTCGGTCCGGACGGCCCCGGCGGGCGGCCAGGTCGTGTCCGGTACGGGCGTGTGGCCGCTTTCCGCGGAGAGGAGGCCCGAGGCGTGCCGGGTCCAGTCGGCGTCCTCGCCGAACCTGGCGTGCACCGCGAACGGGCGTCGGCCGTCGTCCGCAGGGACCCCTACGGTGAGCTGGAGCGACGCGGCGCCGGTGGTGGGCAGGGCGAGCGGGGCCTCCAGCGTGAGCTCGTCCACGACCGGGCTCTGCGCGTGCTCCCCGGCCCGCAGGGCCAGGTCGACGAAGAGGCTGCCCGGCACCAGGGGCACACCGTCGATGCCGTGGTCGGCGAGCCAGGGGTGGGTGTCGAGCGACAGCCGGCCGGTGAACAGCAGGCCGCCCTCACCCGCGAGTTCGACCGGTGCGTCGAGCACCGCCGCAGCTGTCCTCGCCGGATCCTCCAACCAGTAGCGGCGTCGTTGGAAGGGGTAGGTGGGGAGGTTGGGGTGGGTGTGGGTGGTGGTGGGTGGGGTGGGGGTGTGGCCGTGGGTGTGGGTGGTGGCGAGTGCGGT
>NZ_JBHVPD010000217.1:0-1315 GCF_042887525.1 Kitasatospora sp. NPDC057936 | reverse complement strand
CACCGCAGCGCCGGGCAGTACCCGCGCCAAGGAACCACCGGCCGGCCACCCGCACCACCGCCCCACGACCAGCGCACCGCCGGACAACGGGCAACCGGCAACCGGCAACCGGCAACCGGCACTGAACGGCCAGGCGCCACCCGGCTCCAGGCCTCACCGCACCACCGGACGGGAACCGGCACCAGCCATCACCGGGCCCGACCCGGAACCGGCCCGCCCGCCCGCCCGCCCGCCCCAGGAACCGAACAGAGCAATGTCACAAGTACCGAAGCGCCACCGGCCACCGGCGCCGGACCGCCGGGCACCACCGCCGCAAGGCCCACGCCTCACGACGCCCGCACCACCACGGCCACCGGCCCCCCAACGGCCGCACACCGCACGCCCGCCACAACACCGGGCCACCGGCACCCGCCACGGACAGACCGTCACCGCACGCCGGCCCCCACACCCACACCACGACCAGCGCACCGCCGACCAGCGCACCGCCGGACAACGGGCAACCGGCAACCGGCACTGAACGGCCAGGCGCCACCCGGCTCCAGGCCTCACCGCACCACCGGACGGGAACCGGCACCAGCCATCACCGGGCCCGACCCGGAACCGGCCCGCCCGCACCAGGAACCCAACAACCCGGCGTCACACGTACCGAAGCACCACCGACCACCGGCGCCGCACCACCCGGCACCACCGCACCCTGGTCCACGCACCGCCGCGGCCACCGGCCCCAACGGCCGCACACCGCACGCCTCACCCCGGAACAACACCCGGGCCACCGGCACCGGCCGCGGACAGACCGTCGCCGCACGCCGGCCCGGTCACCCGCACCACGACCAATGCACCGCCGGACAACGGCACCCGGCAACGGCACTCAACGGCCAGGCGCCACCCGGCTCCAGCCCTCACCGCACCACCGGACAAAAACCGGCACCAGCCACCACCGGGCCCGACCCGGAACCGGCCCGCCCGCACCAGGAACCGAACAACCCAGCATCACAAGTACCGAAGCACCACCCGCGCCGGACCGCCAGGCACCACCGCACCACGGTCCACGCACCACCGCGGCCACCGGCCCCCCACGGCCGCACACCGCACGCCCGGCACAACACCCGGGCCACCGGCACCCGCCACGGACAGACCGTCACCGCACGCCGGCCCCGACACCCCCACCACCGGGCCCCGACGACCGCCACCCGGCGGCCCCGGCCCGCAACCACACCACAACCCACCCCCGACAGAACAGGACACCCCCGATGACCACCATCGACGCCCGCTCCATCAACCCCGACGTCGAAGCCATCCGCCACCACTACGAAGT
>NZ_JBHVPD010000216.1:0-1334 GCF_042887525.1 Kitasatospora sp. NPDC057936 | reverse complement strand
CTAGGGTCTGTTTTGGAAGGTCATCGGACTTGATGCCAGGCTCATCGGATGGGGCGTGGGGATCTGTCGGATGGCCAGTGGGCTGTGCTGGAGCCGTTGTTGCCGGTTGCCGGCGTCGGGCGTCCGGTGAGGTCGCGCCGCAGGCTGGTGGACGGGATCCGGTGGCGGGTGCGTGCGGGTGCCCCGTGGCGGGACGTTCCCCCGGAGTACGGACCATGGCAGACGATCTACGGGCTGTTCCGCCGCTGGCAACGACAAGGTGTCTGGCAGCAGATCCTGGCCGCTCTGCAGGCGCGGGCCGATGCGGCAGGGACGATCGTCTGGGAGGTGAACGTCGACTCCACGGTCTGCCGGGCCCATCAACACGCCGCAGGGGCCCGGCGGGACGGTGCCGCCCAGAAGGAGCCGCCGGGCGGCCTTGGCGACGAGCCCGCGGACCACGGATTGGGCCGGTCACGGGGCGGCTTCACAACCAAGATCCACCTTGCGTGCGAGCAACTCCAACGGCCGCTGTCCTTGCTCGTCACGGCCGGCCAGCGCGGCGACTCGCCGCAGTTCACGGCAGTGCTCGAAGCGATCCGGGTGCCCCGGACCGGCCCGGGCCGACCCCGCACCCGCCCGCTTCGGGTGCGGGGCGACAAGGCGTACTCGTCCAGGGCCAACCGCGCCTACCTGCACAGACGCGGCATCCCCTGCACCATCCCGGAGCCAGCCGACCAGATCCGCAACCGCAAGCGGCGGGGCGCGAGCGGTGGGCGCCCACCCGCCTTCGACCGCGAGGACTACAAGGCCCGCCACGCCGTCGAGTGCGGCATCAACCGGCTGAAGCAGCACCGGGCAGTGGCCACCCGGTTCGACAAACTCGCCGTCCGCTTCGAGGCGGCCGTCCTCGTCGCCGCGATCAACCAGTGGCTGTGAGCCCGATCCGGGTTCGCGTGCCATGCTGGCCGCGAGCCCGGCGTGGGGCGTCGCATAAGGGGGAGAGACCGGTGGCCGCTGACTACTACTGTGCCGACAGTGAGAACGGCGACCACATCGACGACCCGTCCGAGGACGCCATCTTCATGCTGGTCAACGACCTCAACGACACGGACAACACGTTCGTCGTCATCCAGCCCGACGAGGACGACCCGACCTGGTACGTCTCGGTGGCCGTCCTCGACGAGGGCGGGTACGAGATCGTCCGCCGTGACGCGAGCCGTCGCGAGCACGACGTGGTCACCGAGAGCAGCATCGGCACGATCGCCCGCGACCTCATCCTCTGGTTGGCCGCCCGGAGCTTCCCCGGGCGGCCAACAAGGCACACCTTCGACGCCTTCTAAAACAGGCCCTAG
>NZ_JBHVPD010000215.1:0-1379 GCF_042887525.1 Kitasatospora sp. NPDC057936 | reverse complement strand
AGTGAAAGCGGCCGGGGGGTGGGGGGAAGCCGACGCGGAGGAGGCGTCCGTGGTGGCTGCTCCTTGTTGTGGTTCCGGTGAGTTCAGCGCGGATCCTTGGTGTGGTCCCGGTGAGTGCAGCACGGACGGGACAGCCAGGCACAGGGCTGCTGCGGTGCAGGCCGCGGTCGCGCCCAGGGCGTGCCGCCGGCGGCGTCGGCGGTCGGCGCGTCGGCGGATCTCCGCAGCGGGCAGGGTCGGTGCGGGCATCTGCGTGCCGAGCAGCCGCAGCCGGTCGCCGAGGGTGTCGTGGACGGGGTCAGACACGGATTCTTCCTTCCTCGCTGGTCGGGGTTCGGTCGGCGAGTCTGGCCGCGAGCGCGGTCCGGCCGCGGGCGAGGCGGCTCTTGACGGCGCTGACGCTGGCGCCGGTCTCGACCGCGACCTGCTCGACGGAGAGGTCGCACATGTGGTGCAGGACCAGGGCGCTCCGCTGCGCCTCGGGCAGGTCGCGGAGCGCGGTGACCACCAGCAGGTGCTCCTCGGTGGGCGGCTCGACGGTGGGTGGTTCCTGGCGGTGATGGCGTCCGGCCAAGTGCAGGCCCCGGGCCAGCCGCCGCCAGCGGGAGAGGGCCAGCCGCCGGGCCGTGGTCCGGATCCACGCCTCCGGGGCACCGTCCGGGTTGAAGGTGAGCCTTCGGTCCCACGCGCGGATGAAGGCCTCCTGGACCACGTCCTGCGCCTCGGACCAGTTGCCGGTCATCGCGTAGAGCTGCCCGGTCAGGCGGGAGAAGGACGCCGCGTAGAACGCGTCGAACTCCTGGGGCGTCATCAAGGGCCTCTCTTCCGGGACTGTCCGTCGGCTCGCGGCTCAGGCGGCTCGCGAGGGAGCACTCCTCGGCCGCGGCGGTGGAGCCGTGCGTCCTGGGCGGAGCCTCCCGCCCTGTACGCACGAGCGCCGTCCCCGGGTTGCGCCCAGGGCCTATGACCTGGATCACGTGTGCGGGGTGCGACCTGCCGGGCGCAGGGAGGCGTACAGGGGCGCGGGCTTCAACCGGACGCCCCGCAGGAAAGGACACGGATTCATGCGCATCCGCCCGATCATGCTCATCGCCGCCTCCGCCGCGGTCATCGCGACCGCGGGGGGAGCGGCCACCGCCGCGACCAGCACCTCCACGCCCACCCCCGCGGCCCACGGCAAGCCCTCCGAAGCGCCCACCCTCACGGCCGGCGGCAAGCCCTCCGAAGCGCCCACCCTCACGGCCGGCGGCAAGCCCTCCGAAGCGCCCACCGCCACGCCCACCCCCGCGGCCGGCGGCACCGGCTCGGCCGGCGCCCCGGCGGTCCCCAGCAGCGGCTCATCCGATGCCCGCGTCACTGTCACCCAGGCTCCTTTCACC
>NZ_JBHVPD010000214.1:0-1384 GCF_042887525.1 Kitasatospora sp. NPDC057936 | reverse complement strand
CGAAGACCACATCTTCAACAACTTCCGCGTCACCCTCACCCGCCGCCCCTAACCCCCCACCAGCCAAAACCCCACCCACCCCCCGCCCCGGCCCCGGCGTCCCCGGGGCGACCACACCCGGCCCCAGACACCGGATCGCCTAGGCTCCCGCGGCACCCCGGCACCGGACCGCCGGAACGGCCCAAGTGCCATGGTGCCGGGCCGCCGGGCCGCCGCGGTGCCGGACTGCCGGGCCGCCGCCGGGATAGCCCAAGTGCCGTTCACCGGGGCCTCGTTGCGGCGGCACCGCGCCCGCAGGACCGCAGCAGCCCGCACCAACGACCCGAAACACACAGCCCGCCCGAGGAACACCTCAGGAACAGCACCAACAACAACACCAGGAACAACCCCAGCCGGCACGAAGCCCGCACGGACACAACGCAACCGAGCCCGCCCACAACCGCCACACGACGGGCCGCACGACCCCACGGGCAACACCGGCAACCGCCCCACCAGAACCACCCCGGGAAACAGCACAGGAACAACCCGCCGAGGCCGGCCCCGAGAACAGCTCCACACGCCCAAGGAACAGATCAGGACCGGCCCAAGGAACGACCCACGGAACCGCCCCACACCGGCCCGAGGAACCGCTCACGGACAACCCGAGGAACGACACCGGGAACACCCCGGGCCGGCACGCAAACCCCCGCACAAAACCCCGGCACGAAGCCGGCACGGACACAACGGAACCAAGCCGGCACGGACACAGCGGAACCAAGCCGGCCCAAAACGGCCACACGGCACCACAGAAGGCCACCAGGGCACCCGCCCCAGGAACAACACCGGCAACCAGCCCACGAAACGGCCCCGGAACAACACACGAGCCACCCGGGCAGCCGGCCCCGCCCCCCGCCCCCGGCAACCGCCCCCCGCCCGAAGGCAACTCCCGTACCACACAACGCAACACCACCCGGAACCCGCCGCTACCCCGGCCCGCCACCAGGACCCACCACGGGGAACAACACACCGAACACCCCGGCCCACCACGGGAAACGGCCACCACAACACCCGGCACAACACGCCACCACCGCCGGCCCCCGGGGCCGCACCCCGGGAAACCCCGCCCCGCCCCCGCACCAGAGCACCACCGCCCGGCACCCGCCTCAACAAGCCCCAGCCACCACCCCCGCGGCCCGCACACCCACCCCGGCCCCCGGGCCCGCAACAACCCCGGAAACACAAGGAAAGGAACACACCACCACCATGACCACCACCACCCCCCCGCCCCACCACCACCGGCGACGACGACAGCCCGCCCCCCACCCCCACCCCCGCCCAGGCCACCACCGACCCCACCACCACCCCGGACACGGCCCCCGCCACCGACGCCGGCCCCGTCCTACGC
>NZ_JBHVPD010000213.1:0-1384 GCF_042887525.1 Kitasatospora sp. NPDC057936 | reverse complement strand
GGGTGTGTCCAGCCAACGGTGTAACTCAGGTTGATTTGTATTACCGGCGGCCGATGGAGAGCCGGCCGTCGAAGGTGATCTCGAAGGCGTTCAGTGCGGCCTTCCAGCGGGTTGTCCAGCGCTTGCGGCCAGCCCCGGTCGGGTCGAGCGCCATGATGGCCATGTAGACGCACTTCAACGCGGCCTGCTCGTTGGGGAAGTGGCCGCGGGCGCGGACAGCCTTGCGGATACGGGCGTTGACGCTCTCGATCGCGTTGGTGGTGCAGACGACCCGGCGGATCTCGGTGTCGAACTGGAGGAAGGGGACGAACTCGGCCCAGGCGTCCGACCACATCTTCACGATCGCCGGGTACTTGTCGCCCCAGGACTCCTGGAACTCCAGGAACCGGTCCTCGGCCGCCTTCGCCGTGGAAGCGGTGTAGACCGGCTTGAGCGCCTTGGAGATCTTGTCCCAGTCCTGTCGGGCCGCGTAGCGGAAGCTCGCGCGCATCAAGTGGACGACGCAGGTTTGCGTGATGGCCTGCGGCCAGACGGTCTCGATGGCGTCGGGCAGGCCCTTGAGGCCGTCGCAGACGACCATGCACACATCCGAGACGCCGCGGTTCTTGATCTCGGTGAGGACCTGGAGCCAGTACTTGGCGCCCTCGCCTCCGTCGCCGGCCCACAGGCCGAGGATCTCGCGTGTGCCCTCGACGGTGACCGCGAGCGCGACGTAGATCGGGCGGTTCGCCACCTGACCGTCGCGGATCTTCACGTGCACGCAGTCGATGAAGATCACCGGGTAGACCGGGTCCAGCGGGCGGTTCTGCCACTCGGCCATCCCGTCGAGCACCTTGTCGGTGATGGTGGAGATGGTCTGCTTGGACACGCTCGCGCCATAGACCTCGGCCAGATGGGCGGAGATCTCACCGTGTGTCAGGCCCCGGGCCGACAGGGACAGGACCATGTCGTCGACACCGGTCAGCCGGCGCTGGCGCTTGCGCACGATCTGCGGCTCGAAGCTGCCCTCCCGGTCACGAGGCACGTCGATCTCGACCGGTCCCACGTCGGTGACCACGGTCTTGGACCGGACGCCGTTGCGGGAGTTCCCGGAGCCGGCACCGGCCGGGTCGTGCTTCTCGTAGCCGAGGTGGTCGGTGATCTCGCCCTCCAGGGCGGCCTCCAGCACCCGCTTGGTCAGCTGCTGCAGGAGACCGCCCTCGCCGGTCAGCTTGACGCCCCCGGCGCGGGCCCGGTCGACCAACTGCCCGATCAACTGCTCGTCCAGCACATCCGGCGCAAGCTCGACCGGCCGGACTTCCTCAACCGCCTCAGCAGAGACGATCACGTCGCTCATCAGGTGTTCTTCCTTGATCGGGAGTTACACCGAAGACCGTACAGACCC
>NZ_JBHVPD010000212.1:0-1450 GCF_042887525.1 Kitasatospora sp. NPDC057936 | reverse complement strand
GGCCGAGACCGGTGGCAGCAGCGCCACCGGCCCGCTCGCCGCCGGGGCCGCGGCGCTCGTGGCGGGCGGAGCCGCCGCCCTCTGGGCCACCCGGCGCCGCCGCGCCGCGCACGCCCGTCACCACTGACGGACCGCCCCGGGGCACGGGAGGAAGCGGGAGTGTCACCCCCGGCACTCCCGCACCGTGACCGTGTCAACGCGGACGGTTGGTTCACATGCGCGTTACATGAGAGGAACAACCGGGAAACGGCGGCTTGCGACGCTACGCGGGCACCCACCACCCAGCAATGCGAGGGACCAGCCGTGGCAATCAAGGCCGAGTACATCTGGATCGACGGCACCAAGCCGACCGCGAAGCTCCGTTCCAAGACTCGCGTCCTGCCCAACGCCGACAAGATCCCGACCTGGGGCTTCGACGGCTCGTCGACCAACCAGGCCGAGGGCCACGCGTCCGACCGCGTGCTGGAGCCGGTGAAGGTCGTCAAGGACCCGATCCGCGGTGGTGACAACATCCTGGTCCTGTGCGAGGTCCTGGAGACCAACGGTGCGGCGCACGAGTCCAACACCCGTGCCCTGCTGCGCGAGGTCGCCGAGAAGTACTCCGCGCAGGAGTCGATCTTCGGCATCGAGCAGGAGTACACCTTCTTCAAGGGCTCCCGCCCGCTCGGCTTCCCGGAGGGCGGCTACCCGGCCCCGCAGGGCGGCTACTACTGCGGTGTCGGCGCCGAGGAGGTCTTCGGCCGCGAGATCGTCGAGCTGCACCTGGACCGCTGCATGGACGCCGGTCTGGCGATCTGCGGCATCAACGCCGAGGTCATGCCCGGCCAGTGGGAGTTCCAGATCGGCCCGGTCGACGCCCTGACCGTCTCGGACGACCTGTGGATCGCCCGCTACCTGCTGTACCGCACCGCCGAGGAGTTCGGCATCGACGCCACCCTGGACGCCAAGCCGGCCCGTGGCGACTGGAACGGCGCGGGCGCCCACACCAACTTCTCCACCAAGGCGATGCGCGAGGGCTACGACGCCATCATCACCGCCTGCGAGTCGCTCGGCACCTCCCAGGAGAAGGTGCTGGAGCACGTCACCCAGTACGGCGCCGACATCGAGTCCCGCCTGACCGGCAAGCACGAGACCGCCCCGTGGAACGTCTACAGCTACGGCGTCTCCAACCGCGGTGCCTCCGTCCGCATCCCGTGGCAGGTCGAGGTGGAGCAGAAGGGCTACATCGAGGACCGCCGCCCGAACGCGAACGTCGACCCCTACGTCGTCACCCGCCTGCTGATCAACACCTGCTGCGAGGCCCTGGAGAAGGCCGGCCAGGTCTGATCCGCCGCACCGCGCACGTACGGCCGCAGGCCCTTCCCCGCCACGGGGAAGGGCCGGCGGCCGTTTTCGGTGGCGACCGGGCGGGGGTGCGACCACGGTGCACATATGGTTGGGCGCGCCGGAG
>NZ_JBHVPD010000211.1:0-1451 GCF_042887525.1 Kitasatospora sp. NPDC057936 | reverse complement strand
ACGACTACAACCTCAACGCCGGCCCCTGGCACGGCTGGGAATCCCTCGACACCAACAAGAAGTTCACCACCGGCACCCCCGCCGCCCTCTACAACCCCGACACCCAGACCGCCGAAGTCTTCGCCACCGACGACAAGGGCATCATCGCCCACAACTACTCCACCGGCGGCAACGCATACACCGGCTGGACCGCCCTCGGCGACTCCTACCGCTTCGCCTCCAACCCGGCAGTGGTCTACAACCCGGTGAACAAGGTCACCGAGGTCTTCGCCACCGGCAGTGCCGACGGCGTCATCTCCCACCAGTACCTGTTCAACGGCGGTACGTGGAGCGGCTGGAGCTCCCTCGGTGACGCGTGGAGGTTCAGCAGCAGCCCCGCGGCCGTGTACAACGCCACCACCAACGCCATCGAACTGTTCGCCATCGGCACCGACGGCGTGCTGAACCACGACTACAACCTCAACGCCGGCCCGTGGCAGGGCTGGGAGTCGCTCAACACGAACTGGTCGTTCACCGGCGTCCCCTCCGCCGTCTACGAGTCCGACAACCACGCCGCCGAGGTCTTCGCCATCGGCAGCTCCGACGGCCGGATCTCCAAGGCCTACACCGCCGACGGCCAGCCCATCGGCCCCTGGTACACCCTCGGCACCACACCGTTCAAGACCAGCTGAGCACTGCTCACCCGCCGGTTCCGGCCGCCTTCGGCCGGAACCGGCCGTCTGCCTGCCCACCTGGCCGACCACCCTGCCCAACCGTCGTTGCCCACTCCAGGAGTCAGACCACCGTGATCCGCCGCCTCCCACACCGTCTGTCCGCTCTCGCCCTCTCCGCCGTCGCGATCACCGGCACGATGACGGTCGGCTCCGCACCGGCCCACGCCCAAGCGAACCGCTCCTGCGGACCGGTGACCAGCGCCGACGCCGCCATCGGCGCACAGCTGAATCAGATACTCACCAGCAGCATGGCCCATGACATGGGCGACTACCACGTCTCGTGCGCACGGGCCATCGTCAACACCGTCCGGAACCTCGGCCTCCCGGACCGGGCCGCCGTCATCGCCGTGACCACCGCCATCGTCGAGAGCAGGCTGGAGAACAATCCGAACGTCCTGGACGCCACCAGTGTCGGACTGTTCCAGCAGCAGGAGTGGTGGGGAACGACCGAACAGCGGCTCGACCCGGTCTGGTCGACCACCGCCTTCATCAACGAGATGCTGCGGACCTACCCCAACAACGCCTGGCAGTCCCAGGAGATCGGCACCGTCTGCCAGGGCGTACAGCGGTCAGCCTTCCCGGGTCGCTACCAGCCACAGGCATCCGACGCCCAGAAGATCGTCGACGCGATCACCGGCAGCCGGGTGCCGGCCTCGTCGTTGGTGTCGGGCCGGGTCGCGACGGTGTACAACCCGGACACGAAGACCTCCGAGGCGTTCGCCATCGACACCGCCGGCA
>NZ_JBHVPD010000210.1:0-1468 GCF_042887525.1 Kitasatospora sp. NPDC057936 | reverse complement strand
GGCGGGCTCTAGCGATCCCCGCAACACCCTGAGTTCAGGGAGTTGCGGGGATCGTGGATTTTGAGGGCTTGAAGGCGAGGTTCTTCGAGGCGTTGGATCGGGAGAACGGCAGCGTTGTGGGGGCGGCCCGGGCGGTCGGGGTGAACCGGCACACGGCGGCCGGGTGGGCGCGCAGGGCCGGTGTCCGTGGTCGTGGGAAACCTGGCGCGAGTGAGCACCCGGGGCGGGCGGAGTACGACCGGCTTCGTGCGTCCGGGGTGCGACGACGGGATGCTGCCGCGCGGGTGGGGGTCCACGAGCGCACCGCCCGGGACTGGGATCGCGGAATCCGGAAGATCGGCGACGCGCGTCTGCACCCCGATGGGCGCCGCGTCGACTACAAGACGGGTGTGACCACCCTTGTTGTTGATGCCCAGCCGTCCCTTGCGGCGGTCGAGGCCGGGCTGCACGCACGGTATCTGACGGTGACCGAGCGGGAGTTGATCGCCGACATGCGTCGTGAGCGCCGGTCGCTGCGGGCGATCGGACGGGCGCTCGGCCGGCCCGCGTCCACCGTCAAGCGCGAGATCGACGCCCGGGCAGTCGATGGCGTCTACCAGCCGCATCGGGCCCAGCGGGCGTGGGCGAAGAGCCGGTCGCGCCCCAAGGGCTCCAAGCTCGCCCAGGACGGTCCGCTGCGCGAGTTCGTCGCGGGCAAACTGCAGGAACAGTGGTCGCCCGAGCAGATCTGTCACGCTCTGGTCATGGAGTTCCCCGACGACGACAGCATGCGGGTGAGTCCGGAGACCGTCTATCAGGCGATCTACGTCCAGGCCCGCGGCGGTCTGCGTCGCGAGGTCGCACTCGCACTGCGCACCGGGCGCACCCGCCGCAAGCCACACCGCAGTCCACAGCAGCGCACACCGCGGTTCGTCGACGAGATGGTGATGATCTCCGATCGCCCTGCCGAGGTCGAGGACCGGGCGGTACCCGGCCACTGGGAAGGCGATCTGATCGTCGGAGCCCTCAACGAGAGCGCGATCGTGACCCTGGTCGAGCGCTCCACCCGCTACGTCCTGCTCGGGCATCTGCCCGGCGGGCACACCGCCGTGGAGGTCCGCGACGTGCTGGTGCCCCTGATCCAGACCCTGCCCGAGCACCTACGCGGCTCGCTGACCTGGGACCAGGGCTGCGAGATGGCCGCGCACAAACAGTTCACCGTGGCCACGGGAGTGCCGGTCTACTTCTGCGATCCGCACTCGCCCTGGCAGCGCGGATCGAACGAGAACACCAACGGGCTGCTGCGGCAGTACTTCCCCAAGGGCACCGACCTGTCCGTGCACAGCACCGAAGACCTCGAACACGTCGCCCAGAAGCTCAACGGCCGACCACGCAAAACGCTCGGCTGGAGAACCCCAGCCGAGCGCCTGCGTGATCTACTGACGACCACGTAAGCCATCAGGTGTTGCGAGGACCCCAAGAATCCGCC
>NZ_JBHVPD010000209.1:0-1480 GCF_042887525.1 Kitasatospora sp. NPDC057936 | reverse complement strand
TTCTGTGGCGATGGGGGAATGGGCCGGGGAGACGGTCGGGCCGGACGTGTGGGAGACGTGCCGGGAGCTGATCCCGGCGGGGAGCGTGTTCGCGTTCCTGGCCGAGCACCGAGGCCGGCTGTTCCCGGCGGCGATGTTCGCGGACATGTACCCGTCGGCGAACGGCCGCCCGAGCATGCCGCCGCAGGTCCTGGCCGCGGCGATCACTTTGCAGGCCCTGCACGGCCTGTCCGACTTCGAGACGGTCCAGGAACTGCGGTGCGACCTGCGGTGGAAGGCCGCCTGCGGTCTCGGGCTGAACGACACCGCGTTCGACCCGTCCCTGCTGTCCTACTTCCGCCGCCGACTCGCCCGCTCTGCCCGTCCCAACCGCGTCTTCGAGGCCGTGCGGGAGGTCGTGAACGCGACCGGCGTGCTGAAGGGCCGCCAGAAGCGGGCGCTGGACTCGACCGTCCTGGACGACGCGGTCGCCACTCAGGACACCGTCACCCAGCTGATCGCCGCCGTCCGCGCGGTGATCCGCGAGGTCCCCGGCGCCGATGCGGTCGCGGCCCTGCACTGCACCGCGCACGACTACACCGATCCGGGCAAACCCCGCATCGCCTGGAACGACGAGCAGGCCCGGGCCGACCTGGTGGACGCCCTGGCCGGCGACGCGCTGCGGCTGCTCGGGCACCTGCCCGAGCAGCCGCTGGGCGAGCGGGCCGCGAACGCGGTCGGGATCCTGGCCCTGGTCGCCGGACAGGACGTCGAACCCGCCGACGACTCCGACGGCCGCGACGGACGCTGGCGCATCACCCGAGGGACCGCCCCGGACCGGATCGTGTCCACCGTCGACCCCCAGTCCCGCCACGTCCACAAGAACCGGACCCGTCACCAGGACGGATACAAGGCCCACCTCGCCGTCGAGCCCGAGACCGGCCTGTTCACCGCCGTCGCCCTCACCCCCGGAAGCGGACTCGAGCACCACGAGGCCCAGGTCGCCCTCGACCTGCTCGCCGACGAGCCGGAACCCGTGGACGCGTTCGGCGACACCGCCTACTCCACCGGGCCCGTCCTTCGCGCACTGCGGCAGGCCCGGCACCGGCTGTTCCTCAAGCCGGCCCCACTGAGGACTGCCGTCCCCGGCGGCTTCAGCCTCGACGACTTCGCCATCGACACCGCGGGCGGCACGGTGACCTGCCCGGCCGGCCACACCGTCGCGTTGTCCGAGCCGTCTGGTCAGCACCTGCAGCGCAAGGCGGTCTTCACCGGTCATTGCACCGGCTGTCCCCTGCGTGAACGGTGCAGCCGGGCCAAGGCCGGCCGGATCGTCACCATCCGCCCCGACCACGACCTCATGGCGCAAGCCCGCAAGGCCGCGAGTACACCCGAGTGGCAGGTCGTCTACCGCCGTTGGCGCCCACCCGTCGAACGCGCCGTCGCCTGGCTCGTCGCCCACGGCAACCGACGCCTACGACACCGCGGCACCATCAAGAAC
>NZ_JBHVPD010000207.1:0-1636 GCF_042887525.1 Kitasatospora sp. NPDC057936 | reverse complement strand
GAACGGCTCTGGCCCGTATTCGGTGGTAACGAAGGGTGACGGTTGTCGTTGGCATGGTGTGCATGAGGTCAACGAGCTTGTGAGTGTGGTGTTTTCGGGGCTGTCGGCGCTCGTCGTCGAGGGTGTGACGGACGAGGGCGAGGTCATCCGCGTGTCGGCGCGGACCCGGGACGATCCGGTGCTGTGCCCGGTGTGCGGGCACTCGACTGGGCAGGTGCACGGGTTCCACGAGCGGCTGGTCGCGGACGTGCCGGTGGACGGGCGCCGGGTCGTGGCGTCGGTGCGGGTCCGACGCATGGCGTGTCCGGTGCTGGGGTGCCCGCGGCAGACGTTCCGTGAGCAGGTCCCCGGCCTGATCGAGCGCTACCAGCGGCGCACACGCCGTCTCGCCGATCAACTCGGTCAGATCGTGAAGGAGTTAGCGGGCAGGGCGGGCGCCCGCCTCTCCCACATTCTGGCCTGCGCAGTCTCCCGATCGAGTGCTCTTCGCCTGCTCATGCGCCAGGCGGTACCACCGCTGCGAGTACCGCGCGTGCTCGGCGTCGACGACTTCGCCCTCAAGCGCCGGCACCGCTACGCGACCATACTCATCGACGCCGAGACCGGCGAGCGGATCGACGTCCTGCCCGACCGCACCACTCAAACCCTGGTCGCGTGGCTGCGCGAGCACCCCGGGGCCGAGTACGTCTGCCGCGACGGCTCCGGCTCCTACGGCGAGGCGATCCGCCAGGCCCTGCCCGACGCGGTGCAGGTCAGCGACAGGTGGCACATTTGGAGCAACCTGTGCGGCAAGGTCCTGGCCGAGGTCCGCTCCCACGCCGCGTGCTGGGCCACCGCTGTGAACCCCGCCCGCCCCGGCGGTGTGCGCGAGCAGACCACCCGCGAACGCTGGCAGCGGGTCCACGCGCTGCTCGGCCAGGGCGTCGGCCTGCTCGAATGCGCCCGCCGCCTCGACGTGGCCCTGAACACCGTCAAGCGGTACGCCCGCATGAAGGAGCCCACCGGCGAGCGCCGCGCGCCCCGCTACAAGCCCACACTCGTCGACCCCTACCGCGACCACCTGCGCAGCCGCCGGGCCGAAGACCCCGCGGTGCCCGTCACCCACCTCCTGCGCGAGATCAAGGAACTGGGCTACACCGGCAGCGCGAACCTCCTGGTCCGCTACCTAACCCAGGGCCGCGCCGAGGGCGACAGGCCCGTCACCACCGCGCAGGGCTTCGCCCGCCTCCTCCTCAGCCGCCCCGAGAACCTGCGCGACAAAGACATCGCACTGCTCGGCGAACTCACCAGTGCCTGCCGCGAGATGACCGAACTCGCCTGTCTGACCAGCGAGTTCGCCCAACTACTGGCGCCGGCCGAGGGCAACGACGCCAAGCTCACCGCCTGGATCGCGTCAGTTCGCTCCGCCGACCTGCCCCACCTACGCTCCTTCACGAACGGCCTGGAACTCGACCGGGCCGCCGTCGACGCCGGACTCACCACCCCGCACCACAACGGCCGTACCGAGGGCGTCAACACACGAACTAAGCGGATCATGCGGCAGATGCACGGCCGCGCCGGATTCCCCCTGCTCCGCCACCGCATCCTCCTCCGGTGATCGCCACGGAGCGCTACCACCGAATACGGGCCAGAGCCG
>NZ_JBHVPD010000206.1:0-1803 GCF_042887525.1 Kitasatospora sp. NPDC057936 | reverse complement strand
AACCCCAAATCCGAAGTCAGTTTTTCAACAAAAATTAGCGTCCTTTTCCCAAATAGTCCCTATACAATTCCTTAATAGCAAACTCAATTACAGCATCTTTTGAAACTCTTCCAAATTCATTGTGTTTTGTAAAATGTTCGGCTAATAACTCTAGCTTTTTAAATGTTTCAACAGTAATTCGAGGTCCAATTTGTATTTTCTCTTCCATCCAAACACACTCCTAACAAGTTGTTAACATAATTCTAACATTGGAAATAATAGAATTCAAGAACAGAAAAAAGAAGCACACTCGGAATGATATTTCGTTTCCTTTTGATTCCGAGCCTCCACCCCTTACAATCCCCAAAGGCAACCGACAAGGGAAAATTCGTCCCTTATCGGCACCTCCGGAAATTGTACAGCAAGGGGTCACTCCCAATAAAAAGACTACGACATATAAAACAGGTTTAGCTTCAGAGAAAAAGAGCATAAGGAAACTCGGTGCCACCCTAAAAAAAAGGGTGTCAAACAGGCTGTGCCTGTTGAGTTTCTATGCTCTTAGAACAGGTGCCGTTTTTGAAGCCAAAGATATAGCATAGATACCCCATAGATATAGCAGGGATATACCAAAATATCTCTAGAGATACGGGTATCTATGCTATATCTCTCTACAAGATTCCTCCACACGCTTGACGGAAATGCTTCAGCATTTTAGCACTCACTCGACAGAGTGTATAAGTGCGCCATTCGGAATTTCAAAGCTTCAAATTTCACAGAGAGTGCCCATTTATACACACCCCCTAAATCGTGGTGTGACAATGGGTTCTCGCCGGCTCGAAATCGGTTTGTCATTCTGACAAATAACCCTTCGGGAAATAAAAAAAACGGCTCCATAAAGAGGAACCGTTTTGCTTCAAAAATCACGTTTTGTGTTATACTGGAGAAACGAAAGTGTGTTTTCAAAATTGTCATTTTCGACATGATAACTTTTCTCGTAGTGTGGTTTTGCCGAACCCACTACTTTTTTTATGTCTCCGAACTTCATTTCTTCCCGTTCCGGCTTAACAATCCCTTTTGATTTTCGATACATATTCATTCCGGAAGGATACATGTGCAGCCGTCCGCCTTTTAAAAATTTCTTTTCCCGACCTTCTACGATCTTTGTTTGCACCTCACAGCCCTCTGAAGCCACTTTTAAGGCTGTTTCCCTGTCTTGGACATCTTCTAGGTCTATATCAGTCAAATAAGCGCTCAAATAGGCTCCTATGTTGTCTATATCCTTTAATGACTTGATTGTTACAAATCCTAAACCCCATAGACTCCTTAATTCAGCATTTTTAATATAAATCTTATCCAAATCATTAAAGCGCATTAAAACATGACAATGCCAGGCTCCACGTCCTTGTGGCTCTACCACCGATAAATAATCTATCGAACTTTCTTTCTTGTATTTATAACGCAACCTGTCGATAAAATTTTGAAAATCACTATAAAGTTTTTTCGTGTCCGTCATATTTTTCTTGTATGTCAAAGTTATATGTAATTCATTTGGCCGTCCTATAAAATTGTTATTTATCAAATAACGCAGCTTCTTAAAGGTTTGTCTCAAAGAATTATAATTTTCCTGCCGATTTTCCGAATGCTCGAACTCCCGGATCTCCCCAGTAGAGAGGTCTACAAACCTATCCTTGTCCAATTTTTTGATATTATTTTTCCGGTTCATCTTCTCCATATGCTGAACTTCAATGACGTGATTCATAGTGGTCACTTTTACAACATCATTTGGAGCTATGAAAACCGCGTCACCATTGCGTTTATCCATCC
>NZ_JBHVPD010000205.1:0-1852 GCF_042887525.1 Kitasatospora sp. NPDC057936 | reverse complement strand
GTTGCCCGTTGTCCGGCGGTGCGCTGGTCGTGGGGCGGTGGTGCGGGTGGCCGGCCGGTGGTTCCTTGGCGCGGGTACTGCCCGGCGCTGCGGTGCTGCTGGCCCGGTGGCCCGGCGTTGGTGCCTGGTGCGGTGGGTGTCCGGCAGGTTAGGCCTGTCGCCTGTCGCCTGTCGCCTGTCGCCTGTCGCCTGTCGCCTGTCGCCTGTGGGGCGTTGGGCGGGTTCGTTGTTCGGTGGTGGTGCGGTGCCGGCCTGGTGGCGGGCGGTGGTGCTTGTGGTGTCCGGTGGTTCGGCATCGGTGGTGGTCCCGTGGCCCGGTTGACTGCCGGGGGTGAGGGGTTCGTCCTTTGCCTGTGGGGCGGTGGTGCTTGTGGCGTCTGGTGGTTCGGTGCCGGTTCCCGTCCGGTGGTGCGGTGGGCCTGGGGGCGGGTGGTGTCCGGCTGTTGAGGGTGGTTGCCGGTTGCCCGGTTTTGCTCCGGGTGTGAGGCGTGGGTGTGGGGTGCCGGCCGGTGGCGGTGTTCCGTGTGGTGCTGGTGGCCGGTCGAGGGGTGGTGCCTGGTGGTGCGGTGGCCGTTCAGCGTGTTCTGACGGTTGCCCGGTTGCCCGGTTGTCCGGTGGGGCGTTGGGCGGTGGTGCGGGGTCCTGTACCCGGGCGGTGGTGCCTGGTGGTGCGAGGCCGGTCGCCGGTGGTGCTTGGGAAGTTGTGGCGCTTGGCTGTTCAGGGCCTGGCGCCGGCGGGTCGGCGGTGGGGCGGTGCCCGCGCGGTGGCGGGCGGTGGTGCGGTGGGGCCTGGGGGCGGGTGGCGCTGTTCCTGGTGTGCCCGGTGCCCGGTGCCCGGTGCCCGCTGCTTGGTGCCGGCTTGTTGGCGGGTGGGTGGGTGTGCGGTGGTGGCGGGGTGTTGGGTGGTGCGGTCGTGGGTCAGGTAAGCGTGGTCCTCGCAAGTGGTGCGCAACAGGGGTGGTTGTGGGGGGTGGTTGCGGGGTTTTTGCGTGGGGGCGGGTTCCATGCGGTTGTCGAAAGCGACACGGTTGCGGCGTCTGCCCGGTTCCGTCGTCCCGGGGGGTTTTCCTGGGGGGCTGGCTGGGGTGGGTGCGGCCGGTGGTCCGCGTTTCCAGCGCGGCTGGCCGGTCCGGTCGGGTCCGGGTCGTGTTCGTGTGAACGGCCTGGCGGGACCGGCTGGTTGGCCGGTCCGGCGGCCCGGCACCGTTGTGCCCGGCTCCGTCTTCCGCGGGGGGATCTCTTCCCCGGGAGGGCTGGGGGCGGGTGTGGCCGGTGGTCCGCGTCTCCAGCGCGGCCGGCCCGGTCTGCTCTGGCCCCGGTCTGCTCTGGCCCTGTCTGGTCTGGTCCGGGTTTGGCCCGGGTTCGGGCCTGTGTTGTGTGGGCGGCCCTGTCAGGGTTTGTGGTTCGGCGTCCTTTGTTCCGGCGCGTGGTGTGCCGGGGGGCGCGTGTGTGTGGAAGGGATGGTTGTGTGATGTCGGGGATTCCTTCGGTTGAGGATCTGGCGGCGCAGTTGCAGGCGGTGTCGGGTGCGCGGGAGATCGATGCGGATGCGGCGTTGCAGCACATCGCGGATGTGGATTCGCTGGATCTGATGGAGTGGCTGTACGGGTTCCAGAACGCGTATCCGCATATCGGGGCGGACGAGTCGTTGTTCGCGGACATCGATGACACGACGACGTTGCGGGTGGTGCACGGGCGGATCGTGGCGCTGGCCGGCGGCGCGGGTTCGGGTTCCTGAGGGGGGCGGGGAGGCAGGGGAGAGGGGGCGGGTGGTGAGCGGTTTCGATGTCGCCGGGTGGGGGATGTGGGTTCCCGGCCGGGTGGTGACCAGTGCGCAGCTGGCGGAGCGGTT
>NZ_JBHVPD010000204.1:0-2075 GCF_042887525.1 Kitasatospora sp. NPDC057936 | reverse complement strand
CCTTCGGCCACTCGGACAGCTCTCCATAAATGGCTCCACAGGTAGGATTCGAACCTACGACCGATCGGTTAACAGCCGATAGCTCTACCACTGAGCTACTGCGGAATAATATAAAGCTTCATAAACAAACATGGTAGAATTAATAAATCTGCTTGGCGGCGTCCTACTCTCACAGGGGGAAACCCCCGACTACCATCGGCGCTGAAGAGCTTAACTTCCGTGTTCGGCATGGGAACGGGTGTGACCTCTTCGCTATCGCCACCAAACCATTGAGAGTGTTCTCTCAAAACTAGATAACAGTAAGCATACATTCAAATTGGTTAAGTCCTCGATCGATTAGTATCTGTCAGCTCCATGTGTCGCCACACTTCCACCTCAGACCTATCAACCTGATCATCTTTCAGGGATCTTACTTCCTTGCGGAATGGGAAATCTCATCTTGAGGGGGGCTTCATGCTTAGATGCTTTCAGCACTTATCCCGTCCGCACATAGCTACCCAGCGATGCCCTTGGCAGAACAACTGGTACACCAGCGGTGCGTCCATCCCGGTCCTCTCGTACTAAGGACAGCTCCTCTCAAATTTCCTGCGCCCGCGACGGATAGGGACCGAACTGTCTCACGACGTTCTGAACCCAGCTCGCGTACCGCTTTAATGGGCGAACAGCCCAACCCTTGGGACCGACTACAGCCCCAGGATGCGATGAGCCGACATCGAGGTGCCAAACCTCCCCGTCGATGTGGACTCTTGGGGGAGATAAGCCTGTTATCCCCGGGGTAGCTTTTATCCGTTGAGCGATGGCCCTTCCATGCGGAACCACCGGATCACTAAGCCCGACTTTCGTCCCTGCTCGACTTGTAGGTCTCGCAGTCAAGCTCCCTTATGCCTTTACACTCTACGAATGATTTCCAACCATTCTGAGGGAACCTTTGGGCGCCTCCGTTACCTTTTAGGAGGCGACCGCCCCAGTCAAACTGCCCACCTGACACTGTCTCCCCGCCCGATAAGGGCGGCGGGTTAGAAGGTCAATACAGCCAGGGTAGTATCCCACCGATGCCTCCACCGAAGCTGGCGCTCCGGTTTCCAAGGCTCCTACCTATCCTGTACAAACTGTACCAAAATTCAATATCAGGCTACAGTAAAGCTCCACGGGGTCTTTCCGTCCTGTCGCGGGTAACCTGCATCTTCACAGGTACTATAATTTCACCGAGTCTCTCGTTGAGACAGTGCCCAGATCGTTGCGCCTTTCGTGCGGGTCGGAACTTACCCGACAAGGAATTTCGCTACCTTAGGACCGTTATAGTTACGGCCGCCGTTTACTGGGGCTTCAATTCGCACCTTCGCTTACGCTAAGCGCTCCTCTTAACCTTCCAGCACCGGGCAGGCGTCAGCCCCTATACTTCGCCTTACGGCTTCGCAGAGACCTGTGTTTTTGCTAAACAGTCGCCTGGGCCTATTCACTGCGGCTCTCTCGGGCTTGCACCCTAACAGAGCACCCCTTCTCCCGAAGTTACGGGGTCATTTTGCCGAGTTCCTTAACGAGAGTTCTCTCGATCACCTTAGGATTCTCTCCTCGCCTACCTGTGTCGGTTTGCGGTACGGGCACCTCTCACCTCGCTAGAGGCTTTTCTTGGCAGTGTGGAATCAGGAACTTCGCTACTATAATTCGCTCGCCATCACAGCTCAGCCTTCACGGGAAACGGATTTGCCTATTTCCCAGCCTAACTGCTTGGACGCGGATATCCAATACCGCGCTTACCCTATCCTCCTGCGTCCCCCCATTGCTCAAATGGTGAGGAGGTGGTACAGGAATATCAACCTGTTATCCATCGCCTACGCCTTTCGGCCTCGGCTTAGGTCCCGACTAACCCTGAGCGGACGAGCCTTCCTCAGGAAACCTTAGGCATTCGGTGGAGGGGATTCTCACCCCTCTTTCGCTACTCATACCGGCATTCTCACTTCTAAGCGCTCCACAAGTCCTTCCGGTCTTGCTTCACAGCCCTTAGAACGCTCTCCTACCACTGTTCGAAGAACAGTCCGCAGCTTCGGTGATACGTTTAGCCCCGGTACATTTTC
>NZ_JBHVPD010000203.1:0-2414 GCF_042887525.1 Kitasatospora sp. NPDC057936 | reverse complement strand
GGGGTCTCCCTCCACCGGCGGCTCCGCCGGGTTTCCTGCGCGCGGGTGCTGCCCGGGCGCTTCTTGCGGCCCGGGCCGTCCGAAGGGCCGGCCCTCCGCGCGGCCCGGACCCGCTCACCCGGCCTTCGCTTTCCCCGTGCGGACCGCTACCTTTGGGCCCGTGATCGACGAGGAGGCCCCGGACGCGTTCGAGGCGAACCGACGCTACCTGGGCTCGGTCGCCTACCGGCTGCTCGGCACGTTCACCGACGCCGAGGACGTCCTCCAGGAGGCCTGGCTGCGCTGGCGGGCCGCCGACCGCGCCGCCGTCGCCGACCCACGGGCGTTCCTCACCACCGTCGTCACCCGGCTCTGCTACGACCAGCTCGGCTCCGC
This sequence comes from Kitasatospora sp. NPDC057936, assembly GCF_042887525.1. Taxonomy (NCBI): domain Bacteria; kingdom Bacillati; phylum Actinomycetota; class Actinomycetes; order Kitasatosporales; family Streptomycetaceae; genus Kitasatospora; species Kitasatospora sp. NPDC057936. The sequence continues at coordinate 2,039 of NZ_JBHVPD010000203.1, read as the reverse complement.
CCGGGCCCGCCGCGAGTCCTACAGCGGCGAGTGGCTGCCCGAGCCGTCCGTCTCCTACGCGAGCGCCCCCGACTCCCCCGCCGAACTCGCCGAACGCGGCGAGTCCGTCTCGCTCGCGCTGCTCGCCGTCCTGGAACAGCTCACCCCCGCCGAGCGGGCCGCGTTCGTGCTGCACGACGTCTTCGCGGTCGGCTTCGACGAGATCGGCGACTCGCTCCACCGCACCCCCGACGCCGCCCGCCAGCTCGCCTCCCGGGCCCGCCGCCGGGTCCGGGACGGCGGCCGCCGCGCGAGCGCCGACCGGGCCGAACACCGGCGCGCCGTCGAGGCGTTCGCCGCCGCGGCACTCGGCGGCGACCTCCAGGGGCTGATGGCCGTCCTCGACCCGGACGTGGTGTGGACCGCCGACGGCGGCGGCATCGTCCGCGCCGCCGCCCGCCCGGTCCGCGGCGCCGACAAGGTCACCCGCCTGATCGCCGGCTCGGTCGCGAAGTGGTTCACGCCGGAGCTGCGGCTCGCCCTCGCCGAGGTCAACGGCGAACCCGGCATGGTCTGGTACGACTCGACCACCGGAGCCGTCGCCGGCGTGCTGGCGTTCACCGTCGCCGACGGCCTGATCACCGGGACGTACGTCGTGGTCAACCCCGGGAAGCTCACCCACCTCGGCCCCTTCGAGGGGCTGAGCAGCGGGGCGTGACGCAGGTCACTGTCACACCCCGTCCGGCTGCGTCGTCCCCTTGCCGAACCGCGCTGAACGACAGCGCACCTCGCAGGGAGGCGGACGAGATGAGCAGCACCACCACCGAGAAGCGGATCGTCGTCCTGGGCGCCGGCTACGCCGGACTCAGCACCGCCAAGGGCGCCGGCCGGCACCACGCCGTCACCCTCGTCGCGCCCGAGGAGCGGCTCCTCCACCGCGTCCGCCAGCACGAGACGGCGGCCGGCGGCGGGCGGGACTGGCCCGCCATCGCACGGCTCGCGCGCGGCCGGCGCATCGAGCACCGCCGCGCCAGGGCCGTCGGACTCGACCTCGACGGCCACAAGGTCCAGCTCGACGACGGCACCGTCCTCGGCTACGACACCCTCGTCTACGCCCTCGGCAGCCGCACCGCCTGGCACGACGTCCCCGGCGCCGCCGAGCACGCCTACGGCGCCGAACGCGCCGCCGAACTCGACCACCGCCTGCGCGACGCCGGCGAACCCGGCACCCTCGCCGTCGTCGGCGGCGGCGCCACCGGCATCGAGCTCGCCGCCGAGCTCGCCGAGGCCCACCCCCGGTGGCGGGTGCGGATCGTCACCGCCGGCCGGGTCGGCGGCATCTACTCCCCCAAGGGCCGCGCCCACGTCCGCCGCGTCCTCGACCGGCTCGGCGTGGCCGTCCACGAGGACGCCACCGTCACCGAGGTCACCCCCACCGGGCTGCGCACCACCACCGGCCCGGTCGACGCCGACGTCACCGTCTGGGCCGCCTCGATGGAGCCGCACCCGCTGGCCGCCGCGGCGGGACTGGCCGTCGACGACCGCGGCCGGGCCCTGGTCGACGAGTACCTCCGGTCGGTGTCCCACCCGGACGTCCACGTCGTCGGCGACGCCGCCGCGGTGACCGTCCCCGGCACCGGGACCCTGCGGATGGGCTGCGCCACCGCCCTGCCGATGGGCCAGTACGTCGGCAAGCTGCTCGACGGGCGCACGGACGGGCCCTTCGCGTACAAGTACGTCGCGCAGTGCCTGAGCCTCGGGCGGCACGACGGGATGCTCCAACTGGTCCGCGGGGACGACTCGATGCGGCCCACCGTGCTCACCGGGACGGCGGGGCGGCTGGCCAAGGCCGCGATCGTCGCCGGGGTGCTCGGCGCACTGAAGTGACCGTCCCCGGACGGGAGCAGAAGTGACCCTCCCCGGACGGGAAATGACCGTCCCCGGACGCGGGGGGGGGGGGGGGGGGGACCGCCCGCCCGCCCCCGCCCCCCCCGCGCCCCCGGGCGCCCCCCCGGGGGGCGCCCCACCGGCGGACGTCGGCCCGCAGGGGCGTGCTAGGA
>NZ_JBHVPD010000202.1:0-2442 GCF_042887525.1 Kitasatospora sp. NPDC057936 | reverse complement strand
GGACACGCACCTCGCCGCGTTGTCGTCGGTCGCCGATGCTCCGCATGGACTCCCTCCTCCGCCTTGCGATGCACGCACCCAGACGCCGCACGGCCCGCCCTCCGGGCGGACGACGGGGGTTTGAAGACAGGCCCCAGGTCCCGCCCCGGTGGCCGGTATTGACCGGTCGTCGGGGCGGGACCGCGTGTCGGGCGGCGGCGGACGTCGGCGTTCCCTATCGTCGGGTCCGCCGACCCAGCAGCCGATCAGACCCGTGGGAGTGCGCGATGCCCGGACCGGAGCAGCAGTCGACCGCCCCAGGGCCCGGCCCCGGCCCCGCCCGGACGGAGCACTGCGCGGACGTCATCGTGGTCGGCGCCGGCCCCTCCGGCTCCACCGCCGCCTACCACCTCGCCCGCACCGGGCTCGACGTCCTCCTCCTCGAAAAGGCGGCCTTCCCCCGCGAGAAGGTCTGCGGAGACGGCCTCACCCCGCGCGCCGTCAAGCAGTTGGCCGACCTGGGCATCGACGTCTCCGAGGAGGCCGGCTGGCTGCACAACCGCGGGCTGCGCCTGGTCGCCGGCCGCCGCACGATCGAGTTCGACTGGCCCGAGCTCTCCGCCTTCCCCGGGTACGGCGCCGTGCGCCGCCGTGCCGACTTCGACGAACTGCTCGCCCGCCGCGCCGCCGCGGCCGGTGCCCGACTGGTCGAACGGGCCAACGTGGCGGGCCCGTTGGTCGACGACCGGAGCGGCCGGATCACCGGCGTCACCGCCAAGCTCGGCGACGACCGGAGGCCCGTCGACTACCACGCACCCGTCGTGGTCGCCGCCGACGGCAACTCCACCCGCCTCTCGCTCGCCATGAAGCGCTACCGCCGCACCGACCGCGCGGTGGGCGTCGCCTACCGCACCTACTTCACCACCCCGCGCCACGACGACCGCTACCTGGAGGCCTGGCTCGACCTGCGCGACCCCACCGACCCCGGCCGCCGCCTCCTGCCCGGCTACGCCTGGGTGTTCGGCATGGGCGACGGCACGGCCAACGTCGGCCTCGGCGTGCTCGACACCGCCGGCGTCGACCTCGACTGGCGCGACCTGCTGCGCCGCTGGTGCGACGGCCTCCCGCCGGAGTACGAGTACGGCCCGGACGCCGTCACCGAACCCGTCCGCGGATCCGCCCTCCCCATGGGCCTCAACCGTGGGCCCCACTACGCCGACGGCCTGCTGCTGATCGGCGACGCGGGCGGCACGGTCAGCCCCGGCACCGGCGAGGGCATCGCCTACGCGATGGAGTCCGGCCGCTACGCCGCCGAGACGATCGTCCAGGCGCTCGCCCGCCGCACCGACCGCGGCCGCGAACTCGCCCTGCGCGCCTACCCGCAGGCGCTGCGCTCCGCCTACGCCGGGTACTTCGCGCTCGGGCGGCTCGCCGCGGACCTGCTCGGCCGCCCGAAGCTGCTCGCCGCGGCGGGCGCGGCCGGGCTCGGGCGGCCGGCGCTGCTGAACATCGCCTTCCGGCTGATGGTCAACCTGACCGAGCCCGACTCGAAGGACGCCCTCGACCGGCTGCTGCACCTGATCGGGCGGGTCGCGCCGGGGCGGTGAGCCGGGCCGCCGGGCGGCAGGTTGGCCGAAAGGAGGGGATTCGGCGGGGCAACTGCGACATCGGATTGACGGATGATCAGATGATCCGCTTGCCTGGTGTCGAATCCCCCCTGACGACGGAGACACCGTGCGCCTTCGCCTGCTCATCGCGCCGCTCGCCGCGGCCGCGGCCCTGATATCCCCGACCGTCCCGGCGGCCGCCGCCGACCGGGCCACCCCCGCCGGCGAGTGCTCCGCCGCCTTCCGGCACGGCGACGCCCGCCTCGGCCCCCAGGACCTGCCGACCAGCGGCCCGGTCGGCGAGCAGGTCGACGGCTACCGGCGCACCGGCGGCGCGAGCGAGCGCGACTTCCTCGCCCAGTACTGGGACGCGGCGGCCAACGGCGGCAAGGGCGGCTGGAAGTACCCGCCCGCCGACGGCTTCGTCACGCTGCCCGACGGCAGCCCGGTCGAGTTCGACCTCACCCTCCACCCGGACCAGGACATCGACCGCTACGGCAGCGAGTACGGCGCCTTCCTCGCCCCCGAGGGCCTGCCCTACGAGAACCGCGCGATCCCGCCGCAGAGCCTCGACGGGAACCCGGCGGCCGGCTGCAACTACCACGACTACACGGTGGTCAAGGAGTTCACGGTGCACGCCGGCCCGATCGCGCCGTGGTTCAACCAGCCCGGCTGGGGCCTGCAGTACCAGCTCGACGGCGCCCTCGTGCCGGGCGGCCCGGCCAGGCTGAACGTGCTCTGGCTGGTCGACAACGGCTACCTGGCCCGGATCTGATCCTGATCTTCAAGGCTGGCCCGGCGGCGGGCGCCGTCCGCAGGCGTCGCCCGCCGCCGTCCGCCGCCGTCCGCCGACGCG
>NZ_JBHVPD010000201.1:0-2948 GCF_042887525.1 Kitasatospora sp. NPDC057936 | reverse complement strand
GGCGATCCAGGGTGGGGTGCGCTGGTAGAGGTCGAGGCGTGCGGCTTGGGGTTGGATGTGGGGGAGGAATTGGATGGCGGAGGCGCCGGTGCCGATGACGGCGATGGTGCGGCCGGTGAGGTTGTGGTGGTGGTTCCATTGGGCGGAGTGGAAGAGGGTGCCGGTGAAGGTGTGGATGCCGGGGATGTCGGGGATGGCGGGGGTGGAGAGGTAGCCGGTGCCGGTGATGAGGAATTGGGTGGTGTAGCGGCCGCCGGTGGTGTTGAGGTCCCAGTGGTGGTGGGTGTCGTTCCAGTGGGCGGTGAGGAGTTCGTGGTTGTAGCGCAGGTAGGGCAGGACGCCGTGTTTGTGGGCGCAGTCGCGGAGGTAGTCGTGGACTTCGGTCTGGGTGGCGAAGGTGGATTTCCAGTGGGGGTTGCGGGCGAAGGAGAAGGAGTAGAGGTGGGCTTGGACGTCGCAGGCGCAGCCGGGGTAGGTGTTGTCGCGCCAGGTGCCGCCGAGGTCGTCGGCGCGTTCGAAGACGAGGAAGTCGTCGGTGCCGGTCTGCAGGAGGCGGATGGCGGTGCCGAGGCCGGAGAAGCCGGTGCCGATGACGGCGACTTTGAGGTGGCGTAGGACGGGGCCGGCGCCGGCGGCGGGGGCCGCGGTGGTGTCGGTGGTGGGGTCGGTGGTGGCCTGGGCGGGGGTGGGGGTGGGGGGCGGGCCGTCGTCGCTGGTGGTGGTGGGGCGGGGGGTGGTGGTGGTCATGGTGGTGGTGTGTTCCTTTCTTTGTGTTCCTGGGGTTGTGGCTGAGGCCCGGGCTTATGGCTGCTGTCCGGGGGTGGGTGTGCGGGCCGCGGGGGTGGTGGCTGGGGCTTGTTGAGGCGGGTGCCGGGCGGTGGCGCTCTGGGTGTGGGGGCGGGGCGGGGCGGGGTTTCCCGGGGTGCGGCCCGGGGTGCGACCCCGGGGGGCGTGGTGGCGTGTTTTGCCGGGTGTTGTGGTGGCCGTTTCCCGTGGCGGGCCGGGGTGTTCGGTGTGTTGTTTTTTCGTGGTGGGTCCTGGTGGCGGGCCGGGGTCGCGGCGGGTTCCGGGTGGTGTTGCGTTGTGTGGTGCGGGAGTTGACTTCGGGGGGCGGGGGCGGGGCCGGCTGCCGGGGTGGCTCCTGTGTTGTTCCGGGGCCGTTTCGTGGGCTGGTTGCCGGTGTCGTTCCTGGGGCCGGTGCCCTGGTGGCCTTCTGTGGTGTCGTGTGGCCGTTTTGGGCCGGCTCCGTTCCGCTGTGTCCGCGCCGGCTCCGTTCCGCTGTGTCCGCGCCGGCTCGGTTCTGTTGTGTCCGTGTCGGCTTGGTTCTGTTGTGTTTGTGCGGGCTCCGTGCGGGGGTTTGCGTGCCGGTCCGGGTTGTTCCCGGTGTCGTTCCTCGGGTTGTCCGTGAGTGGTTCCTCGGGCCGGTGTGGAGCGGTTCCGTGGGTCGTTCCTTGGGCCGGTCCTGATCTGTTCCTTGGGCGTGTGGAGTTGTTCTCGGGGCCGGCCTCGACGGGTTGCTCCTGTGCTGTTTCCCGGGGTGGTTCTGGTGGGGTGGTTGCCGGTGTTGTCCGTGGGGTCGTGCGGCCCGTCGTGTGGCGGTTGTGGGCGGGCTCGGTTGCGTTGTGCCCGTGCGGGCCTCGTGCCGGCTGGTGCTGTTCCTGAGGTGTTCCTCGGGCGGGCTGTGTGTTTCGGGTTGTTGGTGTGGGCTGCTGCGGTCCTGCGGGTGCGGTGCGGCCGCAACGAGGCCCCGGTGAACGGCTCTTGGGATGTTCCGGCGGCGGCCCGGCGGCCCGGCGGCCCGGCAGCCCGGCAGCCCGGCGGCCCGGTAGCACGGCACCTTGGCGGCCCGGCAGTCCGGTACCGGGGTACCGCGGCGGCCCGGCACCATGGCACTTGGGCTGTTCCGGCGGCCCGGTACCGGGGTGCCGGGGTGCCGCGGGAGCCTGGCGGCGTGGTGTCTGGGTTCCGGTGCGGTCGCCCCGGGGACGCCGGGGCCGGGGCCGGTGGTTGGGGTTGGGGGGTTGGGGGGGTTAGGGGCGGCGGGTGAGGGTGACGCGGAAGTTGTTGAAGATGTGGTCTTCGAGGGTGTAGGCGAAGATGTCGAGGTAGCGTTCGAAGCGGGCGATGGTGGTTTCGTCGGCGTGGGTGAGGGCTTCGGTGCGGTGGGTGGCGAGGTGGTGGAGCCAGGCGCGGCAGGCGCGGGCGAAGGATTCGGGTTCGTTGCGGATTTCGGTGACTTCGAAGAGTCCGTCGAGGCCGGTGGCGAGTTCGGGCAGGCGGGGGATGTGGCAGCCTTCGAATTCTTCGCGCTGGAGGAATTTGAGGTCGTCGAGGAGCTGGCGGCGCAGGGGCGGGTTTTCGACGGTCATGGTGTGGAGGACGAAGCGGGCGCCGGGCTTGAGGAGGGAGTGGACCTGCTTGAAGAAGACGCGGTAGCGCTGGGTGCGTTCTTTGGGGGTGAGGGAGGACAGGACGAAGTGTTCGAGGGCGTTGATGCAGAACGCGGCGTCGTAGGGCTGGCCGTCGTGCTGGTGGTCTTCCCAGGATTCGACGCGGGCTTCGATGGCGGGGTTGTCGAGGGCGGTGATGAAGTCGGCCTGGGTGCGGGAGAGGGTGACGCCGACGGCGCGGGTGACGCCGTGGACGGTGGTGAGGCGGTTGAGCATGGTGCCCCAGCCGCAGCCGATGTCGAGGACTTTGGCGGTGTGGGCGGCGTGGGCGAGGTCGGTGAAGACGTCGAGCTTGCGTTCCTGGGCTTCGTCGAGGGTGGCGACGAGGTCTTCGCCGTCTTCCCAGTAGCCGCCGGAGTACATCATGGTGGGGCCCAGGATGAGGCGGTAGAGGTCGTTGCCGACTTCGTAGTGGTGGCGGATGGCTTCGACGTCGGGGTTGATGGAGCGGGCGTCGATGGTGGTCATCGGGGGTGTCCTGTTCTGTCGGGGGTGGGT
>NZ_JBHVPD010000200.1:0-3036 GCF_042887525.1 Kitasatospora sp. NPDC057936 | reverse complement strand
AACCCGGAAGCTAAGCCTCACAGCGCCGATGGTACTGCAGGGGGGACCCTGTGGGAGAGTAGGACGCCGCCGAACAATCATTCAAGAGAAGCCCCATCCGGTCACCGGATGGGGCTTCTCTGTTTTTGCGCTCCGGTGCCCGCCGTTCCGGTGCCCGCCGCGGCGACCGGATGTTCCACTGACGGTCCCTCGCTGACCTGTGGCACCGGAGCCGGGGACCGTACGCCCTTCCTGCCCGGGGGGCGCGTACGGTCCCCGGTCGTTCGCGATCGGCGCCCCGCCGTGACCGCGGAGGGCGCGGGGATTACGCGCAGGCCTCCCACCTGGGAGATCATTCGTCCATGGACACCGAGATCGACACCGAGACCCTCGTACGCACCCGCCGCTCCCTGCACGCCGTGGCCGAACTGGTCCTGGCCGGGCCGCAGTACCGCACCGACGGCACGATCCGGCTGAAGGCGAGTGCGGGCGGCTTCGCCACGTCCGTCGGGGCGGAGCTGCGGGTGGTCGGGGCGGAGCTGGTGGCGCCGGGGCAGGTGCTGTCCCTCGAATGGACCACGTGTGCCGCGCTCGGGGCGGCCCTCGGGCTGTCGGCCGGCGCACCCGCCGGGCTGTACGGGGACGGGGCGGGCCGGGCGGCCGACGACTCGATCGAGGTGGACCCGGCCGCCGCCCGCCGGCTGCTGGACGGCTTCGCGGTCGGCGACGCGGCACTGCGCGGGCTGTTCCCGGGGACGGAACCGGTCATCTGGCCCGAGCACTTCGACATCGGCGTGACCGTCGGCGACGTGAACTACGGCGTCTCGCTCGGCGACTCCTACCTCCCGTTGCCGTACGCGTACGTCGGCCCGCACACCGCGCGGGAGGGCGGCTTCTGGAACGCGCCGTTCGGTGCCGCCCGGCCGCTGGGTGCACTCGCGGGCGTCATGGGTGTGATGGCGTTCCTGGAGGAGGGGCGCCGCCTGGCCACCGGCGCCTGACGGGTCGGAGGGCTGGTGACCGAGGGCTGGTGACCGAGGGCCGGTGACCCGCGGAGAGGGCTGTGATACCGCTCACGGCTACTTTCCCCGGCGGTGATTTCACGCGCCCTGATTGCCCGAAATATCAGTTTCATGGCCCTGCCGATGGCGGATTGACACCGGATTGACGGACGGTCGGGCCGACCGTCCGTCAGTTCCCGCCACCGGCCGGGATTCGGCCCGTTTGACGTACGCGAAATGCGCCCAGTAGCTTTCGGAAAGTTTGTTTGAACTTTGCCAGCTCGGGGGCGTTGGCGATTCCCCGGGCATGTCGATTTACGGGGAGTTGTTTTGCGAATAAGCCGGAGACTGATAAGGCCGCTGGCGGCGGCACTGGCCGTTCCCGCCCTGGCCACGTTCTCGTCCTCGCCGGCGACGGCGGCGGAGCCGGCCAAGCCGTCCGCGGCGGAGGACTTCTCCTACCCGGGCGCCGCGAAGGTCCTGGCGGACCGGAACATCACGCTCAAGGCGGGCGACGGGCACATCGTGCTCGCCGACTGCGCGTCGGGTCCGGGCCTGGTGGAGCTGTACAGCCGGGCGGCCACTCCGAGTCAGGTCTGTTTCAGGATCACCGGGCCGACGGGGTACCTGTCGCTGGAGATCCCGCAGATCTACAACATCAAGGGCGACGACCACACGATCAAGGCCACGCTGAACACCGCGGGCACGGTCAGCAGCGTCGACGTCAACAAGAACGCCTGGACCCCGGTCGGCGAGGGCGGCACCAGCGGCTCGACCACGCTGCTGGAGCTCAACGCCACCGACGGCCCCGCCGCGACGCCTGCGGCCGGGTCCAACCCGGCGATCGGCACCGTCACGGTCGGGCAGCCCGGCCACCCGGGCTCGCGCTCCTGCACCGCCACGCTGATCGCCCCGCAGTGGGTGCTGTCGGCGGCCGGCTGCTTCACCGACAAGCCGGACGACCCGAGCACCGTTCCGGCGGGCATCCCGAAGGCCCGGACCACGGTCACCATCGCCGGTCACGGGTACGACGTCTCCACGCTCGTGCCGCGGAGCGACCGCGACGTCATGATGATCCGTCTGGTCGAGCCCGCCAACGGCGTCACCCCGGTGGCCGTCGCGACGGCCGCGCCGGCCGCCGGCGAGGACCTGCAGGTGCTCGGCTTCGGCCGCACCAAGACCGACTGGCTGCCGGCCCAGTCCCACAGCGCGACGCTGACGACCGGCGCCGTGGCCTCCTCCAGCGTGGACCTCACCGCCAAGACCGCGGCCGACACCGTCTGCAAGGGCGACGCCGGTGCCCCGGCGCTGCGTGCCAAGAACGGCGGCGTCGAGCTCGCCGCCGTCGTCAGCCGTGCCTGGCAGGGCGGTTGCCTCGGTGAGACGGAGACCCGCCAGGGTGCCACCGAGACCCGGGTCGACGACATCGCCGGGTGGATCGCGGACACGCGCGACCACCGCTCGGCGACCGCGAACGAGGTCGGGGGCAGCGGTCGGCTGCGCTGGGCCGACTTCGACGGTGACGGCAAGCCCGACTACGTCACCATCGAGGACGACGGCTCGGTCAACGTGTGGCTCAACCGCGGCGGTGACGGGGCCGGCGGCTGGCAGTCGATCGGCAAGGTCGCCGGGGGCGTCACGACCGACCGCAGCCGGGTCCGTCTCGCGGACTTCGACGGGGACGGCAAGGCCGACTACTGGGTGATCAACCCCGACGGTTCGGTCAACGTGTGGCTCAACCGCGGCGGTGACGCGGCCGGTAGCGCCGGCTGGCTGCCCCTCGGCCGGGTCGCCACCGGTCTGACCACGGACCAGGACCAGGTGCGCTTCGCCGACTTCGACGGGGACGGCAAGGCCGACTACTGGCTGATCAAGCCCGACGGCTCGGTCACCGTCTTCCTCAACCGCGGCGGCGACCCGGTCGGTTCCGGTGGCTGGCAGTCCGCCGGCCAGGTTGCCGGGGGTGTCACGACCGACCGCAGCCGGGTCCGGCTGGCCGACTTCGACGGGGACGGCAAGGCCGACTACTGGGTGATCAACCCCGACGGTTCGGTCA
>NZ_JBHVPD010000199.1:0-3038 GCF_042887525.1 Kitasatospora sp. NPDC057936 | reverse complement strand
AACGCCGACGCGAACACCGGGAACCGGGCATACAACTCCCGCCCCATCCCCAACCGCTGCGACCCCTGCCCCGAGAACAGGAATGCCGTCGACCGTTCCCCCGCCACCCCACGCGCAACCTCGACCCCGTCCACCAGCACCGCCCGGTGCCGGAACCGCGACCGCCCGGCCAGCGACAGCCCCACGTCCACCGGCGAGCCGACGACGCCGCCGAGCCGCTCCAGCTGCGCGTCGAGCGCCTCCTCCGACTTCGCCGAGACCACCCACGACACCACGCCAGGCGCCGAGCCCGGCGCCTCCGCCTGATCCACGACAGGCGCCTGCTCGACGATCACGTGCGCGTTCGTCCCGCTGATCCCGAAGGAGGACACCCCCGCCCGTCGCGGCCGCTCGTCCCCCGGCCACTCGCGCGCCTCGGTCAGCAGCCGCACCGCGCCCGCCGACCAGTCCACGCGCGAGGACGGCGTGTCCGCGTACAGCGTCTTCGGCAGCACACCGTGCCGCAGCGCCTGCACCATCTTGATCACGCCCGCGACCCCGGCCGCAGCCTGGGCGTGGCCGAAGTTGGACTTGACCGAGCCCAGCCACAGCGGCCGCCCGTCCTCCCGGCCCTGCCCGTACGTGGCGAGCAGCGCCTGCGCCTCGATCGGGTCGCCGAGCGGCGTGCCCGTCCCGTGGCCCTCGACGGCGTCGACGTCGGCGGCCGACAGCCCCGCGTTCGCCAGCGCCTGGCGGATCACCCGCTGCTGCGAGGGCCCGTTGGGCGCGGTGAAGCCGTTGGACGCGCCGTCCTGGTTCACCGCCGAGCCCCGGACGACCGCGAGCACCGGGTGCCCGTTGCGCCGCGCGTCCGACAGCCGCTCCAGCACCAGCACGCCGACGCCCTCGGCCCAGCCCGTCCCGTCGGCCCCGTCGGCGAACGCCTTGCAGCGCCCGTCCGAGGCCAGTCCGCCCTGCCGGGAGAACTCCATCAGCGAGCCGGGCGTCGCCATCACGTTGACGCCGCCCGCGACGGCGAGCGTGCACTCGCCGGCCCGCAGCGCCTGGACCGCCCAGTGCAGGGCGACCAGCGAGGACGAGCAGGCGGTGTCGACCGTCACCGCCGGGCCCTCGAGACCGAGGGTGTAGGAGAGTCGGCCGGAGAGCGCCGAGGCGGCGATGCCGGTGCCGATGTCGCCGGTGGCGTCGGCCAGGGAGCGCACCAGCAGGTACGCGTAGTCCTGGCCGTTGGTGCCGAGGAAGACGCCGGTGCGGCTGCCGCGCAGGCCCGCCGGGTCGAGGCCGGCCCGCTCGAACGCCTCCCACGAGGTCTCCAGCAGCAGGCGCTGCTGGGGGTCGGTGGAGACGGCCTCGCGCGGCGAGATGCCGAAGAAGTCGGCGTCGAAGCCGGACACCGAGTCGAGGAAGCCGCCGCGCCGCGAGACGCGGGTGCCGCGCTCGTCGACGCCGGCGTCCGCCAGCGCGCCGAGGTCCCAGCCGCGGTCCTCCGGATAGCCGCCGGTGGCGTCGGTGCCGCCCGCCACGAGGTCCCAGAGGTCCTCGGGCGAGGCGACGCCGCCCGGGTAGCGACAGCCCATGCCGATGACGGCGACGGGCTCGGCGGCCGCGTCCAGGAGCTGCCGGTTCTGCTTGCGCAGCCGTTCGGTCTCCTTCATCGAGGACCGGAGAGCGGCGACTACCTTGTCGTGGGGCGTGGTCATGGGTGCTCTCCGTCAGTCCTGGGCGTGGTCGGGGTCGTTGCGCAGGGCGGCCTGCACCAGGTCGTCGAGGTCCATGGCGTCGATGGCGTCGGCCTCCTCGGCCTCCTGGGCATCCTGGGCGGACGCGCCGTCGGCGAGCCTCAGCAGCGCGTCCAGGACCCCGCTGCGCCGCAGGCGGTCCAGCGGGACGGACTCGACGAGCGCCCGCAGGCGGTCTCGCTCGGGGTCCCCCGGCTCCACGGCGTCCCCGTCACCGGCCAGCAGGCCGAGCAGGTGCGCGGCGAGCTCGGTCGGGCTCGGGTGGTCGAAGACCAGCGTCGGGGACAGGTCGAGGCCGGTAGCGGCGCCGAGCCGGTTGCGCAGCTCGATCGCGCCGAGCGAGTCGAACCCGAGGTCGCGGAAGGCCTTCTCGGGGCCGACGGCCTCGATGCCGGGCAGTCCGAGCACCTCGGCCGCGCGTCCGCGCACCAGCCCGAGGAGGGCGGCGGAGCGGCGGGCCGGGCTGAGCGCGGCCAGTTCGGCGCGCAGCTCGCGGCCGTTCCCGTCGTCCTCGCCCGAGCTCTGCACGTCGGCGTAGCCGGGGAGTTCGGCGAGCAGCCGGCTCGGGCGGACGGCGGTGAAGGCGCGGACGAAGCGCTCCGGGTCGACGTCGGCGACCAGGGTGGTCGGCGCGGTGTCGAGGACGGCGCGGCGCAGCGCGGCGACCGCGACGGCCGGGTCGAGCGGCCGGATGCCGGTGCGGCGGGCGGCCTCGCCGGCCCGGGTGTCGGCGGCCATGCCGCCGCCGGCCCAGGCGCCCCAGGAGAGGGAGGTGGCGGCGAGTCCGTCGGCGCGGCGGCGTTCGGCGAGGGCGTCGAGGACGGCGTTGGCGGCCGCGTAGTTGCCCTGGCCGGGGTTGCCGACGGCCGCGGAGGCGGAGGAGAACAGGGCGAAGACGGCGAGGTCGTGGTCCCTGGTCAGCTCGTCGAGCAGGAGCGCCGAGGTGGCCTTGGCGCGGTAGACGTCCTCGAAGCGGTCGAGGGTGAGGCCGTCGATGACTCCGTCGTCGAGCACTCCGGCGGCGTGGACCACGGCGGTCAGCGGGTGCTCGGCGGGCACGGCGGCCAGGACGGCGGCGAGCGCCTCCCGTTCGGCGGCGTCGCAGGCCGCGAGGGTGACCGCCGTGCCGGTGGCGGCGAGTTCCTCGCGGAGCTCGGCCGCCCCGGGGGCGTCCGGGCCCCGGCGGCTGAGCAGCACGAGGTGCCGGGCGCCGGCGGCGGCGAGGCCGCGGGCGACTTCGGCGCCGAGGGCGCCGGTGCCGCCGGTGATCAGGACGTTGCCTGTCTCTTATACAAATCA
>NZ_JBHVPD010000198.1:0-3131 GCF_042887525.1 Kitasatospora sp. NPDC057936 | reverse complement strand
ACGACAAGCGCGCCTACGTCTTCCACGGCACCGTCACCGTCGCATCAATCCGACTCTGGCTCCGACGATGATCCGCCGTACAGAACCTAGTCCTCGACATCGTGCGCCAGCTCCAAGGTGCCTACGGGGCATTGATGGTCTCGCGGACCTCAAGTGGCGGCACTGTCGTACGCAACCCCGGCGTGGTGCTGATCGACGAGGTCGACGCCCACCTGCACGTCACATGGCAGCGCAAGATCGGAGACTGGCTCCAGGAGCACTTCCCCTGCATCCAGTTCATCGTCACCAGCCACAGCCCCTACATCTGCCAGGCTGCCGACGAGGGAGCCCTGATCCGTCTGCCGGGCATCGACGAGCACCAGGCCGCGGAAGTCGTCCAGGAAGACCTCTATCGCCGGGTCGTCTATGGCACTGGCGATGACGCGGTGATTTCGGAGCTGTTCGGCCTGGAAACCCTGTTCTCCAGCCGTGCCGAGCGCGAGCGTCGGCGCCTAGTGGCTCTGGAGCGCAAGGTGTACGCGCAGACCACCACCCCTGAAGAGGACGAGGAGTATCGTCAGCTGACCGACCTGCTGACCAGCTCGCTGGTCACCCGGGTTGCTGAGGTGTCGGCACGGCTGGAACAGGACCGATGATCCCCCTCCAACGCGTCGAACTCTCCACACGGGCGCAGAGGCTGCTCACCACGTGGACGGCCGACGTCGCGACTGCGGGCGGCACAACGGCAGCCGCACGCGATCATTGGACCAGAGCCAAGGCAGCCAAGAAGCACGTACGCACCGCGCTGGAAGGTATGACCCGTGGCGCGGCGCGCTGCATGTACTGCGACGACAGCAGGGCCACGGACATCGACCACTTCCAGCCGCTGGACAACGCGCCGTACCGGGCCTTCGTGTGGCTGAACCACCTGCTCGCCTGCTCTTGGTGCAACAGCAACGAGAAACGGGAGCAGTGTCCGGTGGACGCTACCGGAGCTTGTCTGCTGGTCGACCCCACGGCGGAAGACCCCGCTGACCATCTGGAGCTACTCCTGGGCAGCGGCGAGTACACGGCGGTCGACGGATCCCCCAAGGGCGAGGCCACTATCAGCGTTTTCGGCCTCAACCGCCATGACCTCGTGAGAGGACGCCAAGTTGCCTTCCGAAGGGCTTGCTCGAACCTGCGGGACTGGCACAACCTGGTCGAGGAGGATGATCCCGAAGCCGACGAGTTGGCTCAGGCGTTGCAGGACTCGCCCTTCATCGACGTTGTCCACGCCATGACCCGCCTCGACCCGGGCCTAGCTCCTAAGGTAGTCGGCCAGCGGACCGTACCGGCACTCGACGCATGGCGAGCCGCGTTCGGGATCTGAAAAGCTCGTCCAGGAGCAACAGCGTGGCGAGCCGGGGCAACCTGGATCTCGACCAGCCGGCGCGGTCGGGTTTCCTGTGGACACCGGCGGGAGTCTGCCGGTGTCACGCCCGTGTTCGCCAGCGCGGCAGCCGGTGTCCAGGACGGTGCCTATGGTCGCGTGGATCCGGCTGCGGGCATCGCTCCGGCCGCGGCGAGCAGCGTGTTCCCGGTGGGCGAGGAGGATGCCGCGGGGGTGGGTGATGACCACCTCCCAAAGTGCGACGGCGGGGCGGTCGCGATCCGGGAGGGTGAGAGGCCCGCCCGGTGGCGAGGAAGCGCAGGCAGTCCTCCGGCATGCTCATGGACGCGTGCCAGGCACGGGGTTTCAGGCCGCACTCCCGGCTGCCCAAGGCCCGCCTCCAAAACTCATCGCCTTGGCCAGGGCGGCATGGTACAAATCCCTAAATCGGGAAAGATGCAAGGGATTCGATGAGTTCAGGAACCGGGATCAAGCAGGACGTGGCGCGTCTCCTCATCGAGGGCGACCTCGCGTTTTCCCGCCGCTTCCTGGAACGCGTCGTCAAGGGCACCGGCGAGACCGTCATCCCGATCTTCTGCATGAACAGTTACCTGTCGCTCATCATCCACGAGTCGTTCAGGACCCTGAAGGTCAACGATCCCGGACTCGCGGCCTCCCTGGCCTACGAGCACGAGGAGACCATCGAGAGGGCGCGGCTCAGTGTCAAGCTCTTCGACGACTCCAAGAACGGCCTGGACAAAGTGGGCGACGCGTTCGCGCGCATCATCGACGAGGGACGGCAGGCGTTCCTGGGCAATACCTGGTTCCCGCCCGCGCGCCGGTGGGAGACAGACCTGGGTGAGTACCGCTACCGAGGCCGACTCGTGAGTACCACCCACACGGTCGGGTTTGTCATGGCCCTCCGCGCCGACGCGTTGCAGGACTTTGCCACCTTGGGGCAGGAACTGTCGGCCGTGGCCCAGGCTCAGAGTGCGTACGTCAGCCAAGCGGCTGGGCACTTGCCGTGGCCTGGCCCCTCGTTCATGAACAGCATCAACCTTGATGCCTTCGAGACCCGGGATCGCCGGTCCGAGCGCCACTTCAACCAGATCTTCGGTCCTGGCTTGCCGGAGAAGATGAAGGCGTCCCTGACCGCCTTCCAGTGCTTCCTCAACGTCCTTGACGCCATGTTGCGGGACGACGACAATCCGGCCTCCGCCGAGACAATGTTCAAGCTCAGGTACATCACGCTCTACCACGTGCTGTCCAGCCTGGAGAAGCTCAGGAACCAGTACGAGAAGGAGCTGGGGATGGCATCCCGCTTGCTGCTCGCTGCCATGCTTGACCACCCCGTGAGCGCCGAGATCCGCAGCGGCGAGGCGCGGCATTTCCGCAACACCTTGATCCACTACACGCCCGCGGAGCACCTCGTCTCAAAGCTCTCCATGACCGCGCCGTATTACGGCCTGGTAGAAGCCTGCTTCCCGGCACGTGACTTCCCCTCTCTCCAAACTGCGGTCGCCGAGCACACGGGGCGGATGGCCGCGCTCATGGACCAGTGGTCGGGGACCTGACCGGTTGAGACGCGCAGCATCTCCCGCGCACTTCTGGATCCGAAGACAAGGCAGTGCTACCGATCGTCGATGGTGTTGCACCTCGCGGATCGGGGCGTGCTGACCGCGCGCCCTAGGTTCTGTACGGCGGATCATCGTCGGAGCCAGAGTCGGATTGATGCGACGGTGACGGTGCCGTGGAAGACGTAGGCGCGCTTGTCGTATCT
>NZ_JBHVPD010000197.1:0-3467 GCF_042887525.1 Kitasatospora sp. NPDC057936 | reverse complement strand
ACCGCACTCGCCACCACCCACACCCACGGCCACACCCCCACCCCACCCACCACCACCCACACCCACCCCAACCTCCCCACCTACCCCTTCCAACGCGAGCAGTTCTGGCTCCTGCCGACCGCCCCGCCGGCCGGTCCCGAGGGCCTCGGGCTCGGCGCCACCGACCACCCGCTGCTCGGCGCGACCGTCGAACTCGCCTCCGACGGCGGCCTGCTGTTCACCGGCCGGCTGTCGCTCGACACCCACCCCTGGCTCGCCGACCACGAGATCCTCGGCCGCCCGATCCTGCCCGGCACCGCGTTCGTCGACCTCGCCCTGGCGGCGGGCGAGCGTTCGGGCACCCCCCGACTGGACGAGCTGACCCTGGAGGCGCCGCTCGCCCTGCCCACCACCGGCCCGCTGGTGCTCCAGCTGACCGTCGGCGCGGCCGACCCGGACAGCGGAGCCCGCACGCTCGCCGTCCACTCGCGCCCCGGCGACGCCGACGAGTGGACCCGGCACGCGGTGGGGCTGCTGACCCCGGCCGGGCGGCCGGCCGCCGCCGCGCCGACGACCTGGCCGCCGGCCGGCGCCGATGCCCTCGACACCGTGACGCTGTACGGGCGCCTGGCCGAACTCGGCTACGCGTACGGACCGGCGTTCCGGGCCGTACGGGCGGCCTGGCGGCGCGGTGACGAGCTCTTCGCCGAACTCTCGCTGCCCGAGGACGTACGGGGCGACGCGGGCGGCTTCCCCCTGCACCCGGCCCTCCTGGACGCCGCACTGCACCCGCTGGTGGCCGGCGAGGCGGAGGACGCCGACGGACTGCCGCTGCCCTTCTCGTGGTCCGGCGTGGAACTGCACGCGGCAGGTGCCGCCGAGCTGCGGGTCGTCTGGTCCGGCCGGTCGCTCAGCGCCGCCGATCCGGCCGGGCAGCCGGTCCTGACCGTCGAGGAGCTCGCCCTGCTCCCCGTCCGGCGCGAGCAGTTGGACGAGCCCGACGGCCGGACGCGGGACCTCCACCGGATCGACTGGCGGCCCACGGCGACGCCGGGCCCGTCGGGGCGGCCGTCGGTGACCCTCGTCGACGGACCCCGCGAACTCCGGGACCTCGGCGCGCTCCGCGGGACCGACGGGGACGACGGGACCGCCCCGGTGCCCGACGTGGTCGCGGCGACCGTGCCGAGCGGCCGGCCCGCCGTGGCCCACGCACTGGACCTGGCGCACGCCTGGCTGGCCGACGACCGGTTCGCCGGCTCCCGGCTCCTCCTGCTCACCCGGGGCGCCGTCGCCGCCACCGCGACGGACGACGTTCCCGACCCCTGGTCCGCCGCCGCCTGGGGCCTCCTCCGCTCGGCCCAGACCGAACACCCCGACCGCTTCGCCGTCATCGACCTGGACGACGCCGCCGCCGACCTGGGCGCCGCCGACCTTCCCGCCCTCGCGGCCGCCTCGATCCAGCCCCAACTGGCCCTGCGCGACGGGACGTTGTTCGCGCCCCTCCTCACCCGCGCCGACATCGCACCGGGCGACGCCGCACCCGCCGGGCTCGCCGAACGCACCGTGCTGGTCACCGGCGGAACCGGCGCCCTGGGCCGTGTGCTCGTCCGTCACCTCGTGCGGCAGCACGGGGCACGGCACCTGCTGCTCCTCAGCCGCCGCGGCGAACGGGCGCCCGGCGCCCAGGACCTCCTCCGCGAACTGGCCGGATCCGGCGCGGAGGTGCGCTTCGCGGCGTGCGACGCGGCCGACCGGGACGCCCTGGCCGACGTCCTGGACACGATCCCGGCGGACCGCCCGCTGGGCGCGGTCTTCCACCTCGCCGGAGCGCTCGACGACGGCGTGCTGACCGACCTCACCCCGCAGCGGCTGGACACCGTCCTGCGCCCCAAGGCCGACGCCGCGTTCAACCTGCACGAGCTCACCACGACCGCGGACCTCTCCGCCTTCGTGCTCTTCTCCTCCGTCACCGGGGTCACCGGTACCGCGGGCCAGGCCAACTACGCCGCCGCCAACGCCTACCTGGACGCCCTCGCCGAGCACCGCCACGCCCACGGCCTGCCCGCCACCTCGCTCGCCTGGGGCCTGTGGGAGGAACAGGACGGGATGGCCGGCGCCCTCGGCACGGCCGGCCTGCTGCGCTGGGCACGTTCGGGACTCCCCGCGCTCACCACCGAGCACGGCCTCGCGCTCCTGGACGCGGCCCTGCGCTCACCCGCCGCGGCACTCGTCCCGGTCCGGCTCGACCTCACCGCGCTGCGCGCCAGGTCCACGGCCGGCCCGCTGCCGGCTCCGCTGCGCGGCCTGGTGCGGCCTCCGCGCCGACGGGCCGGTGCCGGCGCCTCCGCCACCGCCACCGCCGGCTCCACCGGCTCCACCGGCTCCTGGGCGGAGCGCACCGCCTCCCTGCCCACGCCGGAACGGGCGGACGCCGTGGGCGAGTTGGTTCGGACGACGGTCGCCACCGTGCTGGGTCACGCCTCTCCGGCGACCATCGACGCCGACCGTGCCTTCAAGGACCTCGGCTTCGACTCCCTCACCGGCGTGGACCTGCGCAACCGGCTGGCCACCACCACCGGCCTGCGGCTGTCCACGACCCTGGTCTTCGACCACCCGACGCCGGCCGCGCTCGTCGCCCACGTGCTCTCGCTGCTGCCCGGCGGTCTCGCGGACCGCGCCGCCCCGGCCCCGCAGGCACGCACCGTGGTCGACGACGACCCGATCGCGATCGTCGGCATGGCCTGCCGCTACCCGGGCGGCGTCGCCTCCCCCGAGGACCTCTGGCGGCTCGTCGCCTCCGGCACCGACGCCATCGGCGACTTCCCCACCAACCGCGGCTGGGACCTCTCCGGCCTGTACGACCCCGACCCTGACCACCCCGGCACGTCCTACACCCACAAGGGCGGATTCCTGTACGGAGCCGACGAGTTCGACGCCGAGTTCTTCGGGATCAGCCCGCGCGAGGCGACCAGCATGGACCCGCAGCAGCGGCTGCTGCTGGAAACGGCCTGGGAGACCTTCGAGCAGGCCGGGATCGAACCGGGCACCGTCCGGGGCAGCCGGTCCGGAGTCTTCGTCGGCGTCATGTACAACGACTACGGCTCGCGACTGCCCAAGGCCCCGGCCGAGTTGGAGGGCTACCTGCTCACCGGCAACACCTCCAGCGTCGTGTCGGGCCGCCTCGCCTACACGTTCGGGCTGGAGGGCCCGGCGGTCACCGTCGACACCGCGTGCTCCTCCTCGCTCGTCGCCCTGCACCTCGCCGCCCAGTCCCTGCGGCAGGGCGAGTGCGACCTCGCACTCGTGGGCGGCGTCACGGTCATGTCGCGGCCGGACACCTTCGTCGAGTTCAGCCGGCAGCGCGGACTGTCCGCCGACGGCCGCTGCAAGTCCTTCGCCGCGGCGGCCGACGGCACCGGCTGGTCCGAAGGCGTCGGCCTCCTCCTCGTCGAACGCCTCTCCGACGCCCGCCGCAACGGCCACCACGT
>NZ_JBHVPD010000196.1:0-3752 GCF_042887525.1 Kitasatospora sp. NPDC057936 | reverse complement strand
GGCCGCCGCCCAGGCCGCCGCCGACTCCGCCACCTACGCGGGCGTCTCCGACGCGGACGCCGCCCAGGCCCGCCTGGCCGCCGCCCGCGCCCGCAGCGCCGCCGCCGAGGCCACCCGCGCCGCCAACGCCACCGTCGCGATCGCGGCCCAGGCCGCCGCCGCGGCCGGCGACGCCCAGCGCGCAGCCAACGACGCGGCCGCGCACGCCGAAGCGGCCGCCACCGCGGCCGAGCAGGCCCGCCAGCACGCCAGTGACGCCTCGAACTGGGCCAACGTCGCGAAGGCCGCCGCCACCGCGGCCGACGCCGACGCCAACTCGGCCGACAACTCCGCCAAGCAGGCGCACAAGGTCACCGACATCGCCCGCGCCTCCGACCAGGAGCGCCTGGACGAGCAGCAGGCCGTCGAGATGGCCGCCGCCGACGAGGCCTCCCGCGAGGCCGACCTCAAGGCGAGGACCGCGGCCTGGGAGTCCGGCAAGGTCACCCAGTTCGCCGCCGACACCGACCAGCTGATCAAGGACGCCACCGCGTCCGGCGTCGACGCGAAGACCGCCGTCCTCAAGGGCCGTCAGGCCGCGCTGCGCCTGCTGGACGCCGGCGGTCCGTGGACCAAGGCCGCCGCCCAGACGGCCCTGGAGGGTGACGACAGCGCCGTCCAGGCATTCCTGAGCAGCACGCTGTCCGTCGCCCGGGACCGGGACGACCGCACCAGCGTCATGGCCATCGCCCAGGCGCCGGGCAAGCTGGAGAAGCGCCTGGCCGCCGAGACCGCCTCGGTCGGCACCCCCGACCAGGTGAAGGCCTTCCTCGCCACCGGCCAGTACCCGGGCAAGGACGACGACGACCGCGTCGCCCTCTCCCAGATCATGGCCAACGGCGGCCCCGGCGTGAAGGCCGCGGCCGGCAAGGCCCTGGACGGCACGATCGACGACGTCCGCGCCTTCCTGACGGTCGGCCAGTTCAAGGCCCGCGACGACGACAACCGCGTCCTGGTCACCCAGGCCCTGGCCAGTGGCGGACCCGAGGTCAAGGCGGCCGCGCAGGCCGTCCTGTCCGGACCCGCCGACGGCCTCGTGCCGTTCCTGCAGACCGGGATCCTGAAGGCCCAGCAGCGCGACGCCGTCACGGCCGCCCACGTGGCGACCATCGCGGCCTACCTCGCCACCATCGACGGCTCGGTCGCCCAGGCGCGCCAGTACGCGGCCCAGGCCGGGCAGTCCTACGCCACCGCCAGCAACCTGGCCGACCAGGCGGCGGGCTACGCCAACCAGGCCAGCCAGTCCGCGCAGGCCGCCCAGGGCTTCGCCAACCAGGCCGCGCAGTCGGCCCAGGCCGCCCAGGCCAGCGCCCAGCAGGCCGCCCAGTACGCCCAGCAGGCCCAGGCGTCGGCGGCCTCCGCCAACGCCGCGGCCCGCAGCGCCGGCGTCTCCGCGGCCGCGGCCACCGGCTACGCCGCCCAGGCCCAGCAGTACGCGGCCACCGCGAAGGCGGCGTCCGACCAGGCCCAGGCCAGCGCCGCGGCCGCCCAGCAGAGCGCCGCCGAGGCCGCCAAGGCCGCCGCCGACGCCCAGGCCGCCGTCTTCCAGAAGCAGCAGGCCGAGGCCGCCAACGCCCAGGTCCCGGCCGGCACTGCCGGCACCGACGGAAGCGGTGTCAGTGGAGACCGGGCCTACTACATCGAGGTCGTCCCGCACGACGATGTGAAGCAGGAGATCGTCAAGGACGACATGTCCAAGTGCATCACCGACGACCCCGGCACCATCGGCGGGTGGCTCTTCGGTGACTCCAAGACCTGGCACAACAACGCCGCCGGGCAGCAGGTCTGCACCGTCCCGGTGAAGGTCAAGGTCACGGGCACCGTCGACTACGTCATGCGCACCTGCCCCGAGGCCGGG
Organism: Kitasatospora sp. NPDC057936; assembly: GCF_042887525.1. Taxonomy (NCBI): domain Bacteria; kingdom Bacillati; phylum Actinomycetota; class Actinomycetes; order Kitasatosporales; family Streptomycetaceae; genus Kitasatospora; species Kitasatospora sp. NPDC057936. The sequence continues at coordinate 1,855 of NZ_JBHVPD010000196.1, read as the reverse complement.
CTCAGCCTCGACGCCTGCAAGGGCAAGTACAGCGTCTGGGACACCGTCGTCCTCAACACCACGACGCTCGACGGCAAGACCGCGTACGACTCCACCATCGAGCTCACCTACTCCGACTACGCCCAGCACTACAAGGTCTACTGCGGTCCGGAAGGCGGGTGCGCGACCGGGGACAGCTCCAGGCTGCTCCTCCACCTGCTGACCGACGACTTCGTCAAGTGCTTCAACAACCCCGGCCTGAACGCCTCCTGCGCCTGGGCGGCGGCGACCTTCGCCCCCGTCGGCAAGCTCGCCGAAGCCGGCAAGGGCATCATCGCCTTCCGCTTCGCCCTCGAGACCGGCGTCGGCATCGAGGACGCCAAGCTCGCCCTCCAGGCGACGCTCAACGGCTACAGCCAGGCCACGATCAACAGCCTGACCAGCGTGGCCGACGCCGTCACCAAGTTCCGCGGGACCCTGAAGGACGGCGTCGGCACCGAGGCGGCCCTCGCGGCCCTGCGCAACAACCCCAACGCCGACCGCGCCCTCATCCAACGACTGGAGCTCGAGGCCAAGCTCGGGGACGCCGCACGTACGGCATGCCGCGTCAACAGCTTCCCGGCCGGCACCATGGTGGTCATGGGGGACGGCGGGACCCGACCGATCGAGACCCTGCGCACGGGTGACACCGTGCTCGCGGCAGACCCTGTCGCGGGCACCAGCGGCCCGCGTACGGTGACCGCCACCATCCGCACCCCGGACGACCGCGAGTTCACCGAACTGACGGTCCGCCACACCGACGGCAGCTCTGGTGCCGTCACCGCGACCGATCACCACCCGTTCTGGGTCGAGTCGACCCGGACCTGGACCGATGCGGCCGCCGTCCACCCCGGTGACACCCTGCGCACCGACACCGGGGCCGCCGTCCAGGTCTCCTCCGTCCGGCACTGGACCGGACTCGAGCCCGCGTACAACCTGACCGTCAAGGACCTCCACACCTACTTCGTGCTGGCCGGAAACGCCCCGGTCCTGGTGCACAACACCCTTCCCTGCGACAGCTTCACCGGGATCTACGCCGGCGGCAGCACCGTCCTCGCCGAGCTCAAGGACGGAAAGCTGACCATGGCGATCGAGAAGGGCGCGGACGAGAGCATCGCCGTGCCCGGTGGCAAGATGTTCGAGGATGTCATGGCCCATTTCGGCGCCGACAACGTCGCGGCTTTCGAGGCGAAGTGGGTTCCCTCCATGCCGACCAACCTCGATGCGTTCAACGCCAACCTCCTGAAGGGGATGTCCATGGAGGATGCCGCCCGGAACACCTTCACCGGCTACATGTGCTCCAAGTACGGGTTGACGGAGGTCAATGTGAACGAGGCCGCCCTCAAGGGCGTAAAGGGGAGCTACACCAACGCGGAACCGATCTTCTCCAGGCCGAAGGGGTGAGTCGTGTCGGCGGAAAAGCATGAGCTCGAAGAGCTCGTGGCCGGGGGTGCGCCCTTCATGGACGTGCTCGAGTTCGTCAGGACATCACTGCCGGACGAGCTGACACCGGTTCGCTTCCTCTTGGCCGTGCAGGACGAACTCGGCATCTCGTTCACCGAGACCCGGACGGTGCTGGAGTTCTTCGACCCTCAGCTGCAGCCTCTCGTGGATCTGAAGGAAATCGACGGCCGCTGGAACGAGATCGTCCAGCGGTGGGCTTCAAAGGGAACACGGGCATGACGTCGACATCGCTCGTGCTTCCTTGAGCATCTGACGGCCTGAGCAGGCCGACCACCTTCGGGGGGGGGGGGCCGGGGGGGGGACACACCCGCGGGCGGCCCCCCCCCGGAACCCCCCCGGGGGGGGGGGCAACCAGACAACCCCCCGCCCGGAC
>NZ_JBHVPD010000195.1:0-3814 GCF_042887525.1 Kitasatospora sp. NPDC057936 | reverse complement strand
CCTTCCAGCACCGGGCAGGTGTCACCCCCTATACTTCGCCTTACGGCTTCGCAGAGAGCTGTGTTTTTGCTAAACAGTCGCTTGGGCCTATTCACTGCGGCTTTCCGTTAAGAAAGCACCCCTTCTCCCGAAGTTACGGGGTCATTTTGCCGAGTTCCTTAACCAGAGTTCTCTCGCACACCTTAGGATTCTCTCCTCGCCTACCTGTGTCGGTTTGCGGTACAGGCACCTTTTATCTCGCTAGAAGCTTTTCTTGGCAGCGGGGAATCAAAGACTTCGCTCCATAAGGAGCTTCCCCATCACAGCTCAGCCTTCACGATAAGCGGATTTGCCTACTTATCAGCCTAACTGCTTGGACGTGCACAACCAATCGCACGCTTCTTCTATCCTTCTGCGTCCCTCCATTGCTCAAACGATAAAGAGGTGGTACAGGAATATCAACCTGTTGTCCATCGCCTACGCCTGTCGGCCTCGGCTTAGGTCCTGACTAACCCTGAGCGGACGAGCCTTCCTCAGGAAACCTTAGGCATTCGGTGGACGGGATTCTCACCCGTCTTTCGCTACTCATACCGGCATTCTCACTTCTAAGCGCTCCACCAGTCCTTCCGGTCTGGCTTCACAGCCCTTAGAACGCTCTCCTACCACTGTTCGAAGAACAGTCCGCAGCTTCGGTGATACGTTTAGCCCCGGTACATTTTCGGCGCAGAGTCACTCGACCAGTGAGCTATTACGCACTCTTTAAATGGTGGCTGCTTCTAAGCCAACATCCTGGTTGTCTAAGCAACTCCACATCCTTTTCCACTTAACGTATACTTTGGGACCTTAGCTGGCGGTCTGGGCTGTTTCCCTTTCGACTACGGATCTTATCACTCGCAGTCTGACTCCCAAGGATAAGTCATTGGCATTCGGAGTTTGACTGAATTCGGTAACCCGGTAGGGGCCCCTAGTCCAATCAGTGCTCTACCTCCAAGACTCTTACCTTGAGGCTAGCCCTAAAGCTATTTCGGAGAGAACCAGCTATCTCCAGGTTCGATTGGCATTTCACCCCTACCCACACCTCATCCCCGCACTTTTCAACGTGCGTGGGTTCGGGCCTCCATTCAGTGTTACCTGAACTTCACCCTGGACATGGGTAGATCACCTGGTTTCGGGTCTACGACCACGTACTCAATTCGCCCTATTCAGACTCGCTTTCGCTGCGGCTCCGCATCTTCTGCTTAACCTTGCACGGGATCGTAACTCGCCGGTTCATTCTACAAAAGGCACGCCATCACCCGTTAACGGGCTCTGACTACTTGTAGGCACACGGTTTCAGGATCTCTTTCACTCCCCTTCCGGGGTGCTTTTCACCTTTCCCTCACGGTACTGGTTCACTATCGGTCACTAGGGAGTATTTAGCCTTGGGAGATGGTCCTCCCGGATTCCGACGGAATTTCACGTGTTCCGCCGTACTCAGGATCCACTCAGGAGAGAACGAAGTTTTGACTACAGGGCTGTTACCTCCTATGGCGGGCCTTTCCAGACCTCTTCATCTACCTCGTTCCTTTGTAACTCCGTATAGAATGTCCTACAACCCCAAGAGGCAAGCCTCTTGGTTTGGGCTATGTTCCGTTTCGCTCGCCGCTACTCAGGAAATCGCATTTGCTTTCTCTTCCTCCAGGTACTTAGATGTTTCAGTTCCCCGGGTCTGCCTTCTCATATCCTATGTATTCAGATATGGATACCACTCCATTACGAGTGGTGGGTTTCCCCATTCGGAAATCTCCGGATCAAAGCTTGCTTACAGCTCCCCGAAGCATATCGGTGTTCGTCCCGTCCTTCATCGGCTCCTAGTGCCAAGGCATCCACCGTGCGCCCTTTCTAACTTAACCGTTAAAAAGAATCACTACGTGATATCTTGCATTACTAATTGAATGTGAATTACTTCTGTTATCTAGTTTTCAAAGAACAACATCTCGAAGAATCGAATGATCCTTCAAAACTAAACAAGACAGGGAACGTTCTGTTTATAAGACCCAAGGTCTTATATTCCGTTAAAATCCTTAGAAAGGAGGTGATCCAGCCGCACCTTCCGATACGGCTACCTTGTTACGACTTCACCCCAATCATCTGTCCCACCTTCGGCGGCTGGCTCCTAAAAGGTTACCTCACCGACTTCGGGTGTTACAAACTCTCGTGGTGTGACGGGCGGTGTGTACAAGGCCCGGGAACGTATTCACCGCGGCATGCTGATCCGCGATTACTAGCGATTCCAGCTTCACGCAGTCGAGTTGCAGACTGCGATCCGAACTGAGAACAGATTTGTGGGATTGGCTTAACCTCGCGGTTTCGCTGCCCTTTGTTCTGTCCATTGTAGCACGTGTGTAGCCCAGGTCATAAGGGGCATGATGATTTGACGTCATCCCCACCTTCCTCCGGTTTGTCACCGGCAGTCACCTTAGAGTGCCCAACTGAATGCTGGCAACTAAGATCAAGGGTTGCGCTCGTTGCGGGACTTAACCCAACATCTCACGACACGAGCTGACGACAACCATGCACCACCTGTCACTCTGCTCCCGAAGGAGAAGCCCTATCTCTAGGGTTGTCAGAGGATGTCAAGACCTGGTAAGGTTCTTCGCGTTGCTTCGAATTAAACCACATGCTCCACCGCTTGTGCGGGCCCCCGTCAATTCCTTTGAGTTTCAGTCTTGCGACCGTACTCCCCAGGCGGAGTGCTTAATGCGTTAGCTGCAGCACTAAGGGGCGGAAACCCCCTAACACTTAGCACTCATCGTTTACGGCGTGGACTACCAGGGTATCTAATCCTGTTCGCTCCCCACGCTTTCGCTCCTCAGCGTCAGTTACAGACCAGAGAGTCGCCTTCGCCACTGGTGTTCCTCCACATCTCTACGCATTTCACCGCTACACGTGGAATTCCACTCTCCTCTTCTGCACTCAAGTCTCCCAGTTTCCAATGACCCTCCACGGTTGAGCCGTGGGCTTTCACATCAGACTTAAGAAACCACCTGCGCGCGCTTTACGCCCAATAATTCCGGATAACGCTTGCCACCTACGTATTACCGCGGCTGCTGGCACGTAGTTAGCCGTGGCTTTCTGGTTAGGTACCGTCAAGGTGCCGCCCTATTTGAACGGCACTTGTTCTTCCCTAACAACAGAGCTTTACGATCCGAAAACCTTCATCACTCACGCGGCGTTGCTCCGTCAGACTTTCGTCCATTGCGGAAGATTCCCTACTGCTGCCTCCCGTAGGAGTCTGGGCCGTGTCTCAGTCCCAGTGTGGCCGATCACCCTCTCAGGTCGGCTACGCATCGTTGCCTTGGTGAGCCGTTACCTCACCAACTAGCTAATGCGCCGCGGGTCCATCTGTAAGTGGTAGCCGAAGCCACCTTTTATGTCTGAACCATGCGGTTCAAACAACCATCCGGTATTAGCCCCGGTTTCCCGGAGTTATCCCAGTCTTACAGGCAGGTTACCCACGTGTTACTCACCCGTCCGCCGCTAACATCAGGGAGCAAGCTCCCATCTGTCCGCTCGACTTGCATGTATTAGGCACGCCGCCAGCGTTCATCCTGAGCCAGGATCAAACTCTCCGATAAAGTAGTTTGACTGACTACGCACATCGCTGTGCGATTTATTTAAAACTTTGAATTAACAGGTACGTTTTGTCTTGTTTAGTTTTCAAAGATCATTACCGCTTGTTGAAGCAACTTTATTATCTTACCACTCAGCTTCTTTTATGTCAACAACTTTTTTAAGTTGTTTCCGAAGCTTTTTGTTGTTGTCTGCTGTTCATCAGCGACGTTTAATAATATAC
>NZ_JBHVPD010000194.1:0-4256 GCF_042887525.1 Kitasatospora sp. NPDC057936 | reverse complement strand
CGCACGCCGCCCCACCGGCCCACCCCCCCCCCCAAAACCACACCACTCCCCCCAACCCCCCACCCCCAGCCCGCCGCAGGCGCCCCCCACCCCCGCCCGACCACTCCCCTTTGCCAAACCTTAACCACTCGATATTTGACACTCTGAAGTATCTCCCTGCATGGTTATTTCAGTTCATTCACTATGTACGGGAGGAAGCAACCGTGAGTGAGGCACCACAGCCCACCACCGCGGCCGAGAAGCAGAGCACCACCCGGGTCCTGCCGGCCCTCATCCTGGCGATGCTGTCGTTCAGCGTGGTACAGACCGCGGTCGTCCCGATCCTGCCGTCGCTGGCCAAGGAACTGGACGTCTCCGGCTCCAACATCACCTGGCTGATGACCGCCAACCTGCTCTCCGCCGCCGTGCTGACTCCCCTCCTGGGCCGCTTCGGCGACCTCCGGGGCCGCAAGCCGATGCTGCTGATCTCGCTGGCCGGTCTGGTCGCCGGTTCGGCGCTCGCCGTCAGCACCCACTCGTTCAGCCTGCTGATCGTCGCCCGCGTCCTCCAGGGCGCCGGCGGTGGCGTGATGCCGCTGGCGATCAGCATCGTCCGCGACGAGCTGCCCAAGCAGAAGGTGACCGGCGGCGTCGCCGCCATCAGCGCCTCGATGGGCGTCGGCTCCGGCCTCGGCCTGGTGGCCACCGGTCTCCTGCTGGAGCACTGGAACTACAAGTCGATCTTCTGGATGGGCCTGGTCTTCGGCCTGATCGCGGTCGCCCTGGTCGCCTTCCGCGTCCCGTCCGACCCGGTGACCGACAAGGAGGGCGGCGCCGACCCGCTCGGCGCCCTCACCCTGGCCGGCTGGCTCTCCGCCCTGCTGGTCGCGGTCAGCCAGGGCAACCACTGGGGCTGGACCTCCACCAAGACCCTCGGCCTGTTCGCCGTCGCCGCCGTCGTGGCCCTGATCTGGGGCGTCATCGAGGTCAAGGTCAAGCACCCGCTGGTCGACCTGAGCATGATGTCCCGCCCCGCGGTCGCCTTCACCAACCTGGCCGGCCTGCTGATCGGCTTCGGCATGTACGGCTCGTTCATGGTGATCAGCAACTTCGCGCAGACCCCCGAGAAGCTGGCCCACTACGGCTTCACCGCCACCGTGCTGCACGCCGGCATCATGCTGCTGCCGTCCGCCATCGGCTCGATGGTGGCCGCTCCGGTCGGCGCCATGCTGATCGCCCGCCGCGGCCCGCGTCTGCCGCTGGTCCTCGGTGGCGTCCTCGGCGCCGTCGCGATGGCCTACCTGGCGCTGCGCCACAGCCACGAGGGCGACATCTACACCGCCTCCGCCATCTTCGGCCTCGGCATCGGCCTCGCCTTCGCCGCGATGCCGGCGTACATCAACGGCGCCGTCCCGGTCGAGCAGAGCGGCATCGCCAACGGCATGAACTCCGTGCTGCGCACCGTCGGTGGCGCGATCGGCACCGCCGTGATGACCGCCATCCTGACCGGCGACACCATGAAGCTCCCGATCAAGATCCCGGTGCTGCTGCCGACGCTGGACGCCTACAAGCACGCGTTCTGGACCACCGCCGTGGTCTGCATCATCGCCGGTGTCGTGCCGTTCCTGATCCGCACCGTCAAGTCCTCCGCCGCGGTCACCGCCTCCGGTGCCCAGGCCGGGCAGATCCCCAGCGACGAGCTGGTGAAGACCGACGCCTGACGAGGCGTCCGCCCCCGCGCTCAGGGACAGGGCGCGGGGGCCCGGACCTCACACGGTCGGGAGGGCATCGCGACCGCCCGAGGCCCGGTAACGGAATGCGGCCCCACCTGGTACTCCCCTTCCAGGTGGGGCCGCAACGCGTTCTCAGCCCTCCTCCTCGGCGCCCTCCTCGGCGCCCTCCTCGGCGCCCTCCTCGCCGTCATCCACGCCGTCATCCACGCCGTCATCCACGCCGTCATCCCCCACGTCCTCATCGGCACCCTCCTCGGCCCCGGCGCCGAACCGCCGGCCGCCCCAGTCCTCGCCCTCGACCAGCGGCAACGGCCGGGCCGGCTCCAGGTCGGGATCGTCCACCGAGAAGGTCCGCACCCGCCCCGGCCCGCTCCACGGCGTCTCGAACCGCACGGTCACCCGCCCGACGCCACTGCCCTGCACCCACCCGGGCCCGTACTCCGCGTGGTGGACGTCCTGCCCGGGCATCCAGCGCCGCAGGGCGGGCTCCTCCGGCTCCTCCGCGGCCCCCGCGCCCTCCTCGCCGCCGTGTTCGAGCGCGGCCTCCTCCCGAACGGCCTGGGCGAACAGGTCCTCCTGGGTGTAGTCGGCGAGCTGCGAGACCCCGACGCCGAGCAGCCGCACGCCGCCCGTGATGTCCACCTGGGACGCCAGCCGACGCGCCGTCTCGGTGATCACCGTCTCGTCGTCCGTCGGCCCGCGCAGCGTCTCCGACCGGGTGAGCGTCGAGAAGTCGAAGCGGCGGACCTTGAGCACCACCGTCCGCCCCGAGCGCCCCGCGGCCCGCAGCCGCCGCACGCACCGGGCGGCCAGCACCTCGACCTCGCGCAGCACGCGGTCCCGGTCGGCGAGGTCCACCTCGAAGGTGTCCTCCACCGAGACCGACTTGGCGTCCTGGTCGGCCACCACGGGCCGGTCGTCCAGCCCTATCGACATGGCGTAGATGCCGCTGCCGTGGGCCTTGCCGACCAGTTGGACGAGCTCCGCCTCGCCCGCGTCGGTGAGGTCGGCCACCGTGACCAGCCCGGCCCGCCGCAGCACCTGCTCGGTGGCCGGCCCGATCCCGGGCAGCGCCCGCACCGGCATCGGGCCGAGCACGGCCCGCTCCTGCCCGGGCTCGATCAGCACCAGCCCGTCCGGCTTGGCCCGCTCGGAGGCGATCTTCGCCATCAGCTTGGACCCGGCCGCGCCGACCGACCCGGTGACCCCGGTGTGCCGACGGATGTCGGCCCGCAGGTCCTCCCCGAGCGCCAGCACCAGCCGCTCCCCGGTCTGGTGGTCCGCCTCCCTCAGTGCCGGGCCGTACGGGCCGGCCTCCAGGTCGACGAACGCCTCGTCCAGGCTCAGCGGCTGCACCAGCGGCGACAGCTCCCGCAGCAGGCCCATGACGATGTCGCTGACCTGCCGGTAGGCCTCGAACCGCCCGGTCAGGAAGGCCGCGTTCGGGCACAGCCGGCGCGCCTGCGCCGTCGGCATCGCCGAGTGCACCCCGAACTTCCGCGCCTCGTACGACGCGGTGGAGACGACCCCGCGCCCGCCCACCCCGCCGACGATCACCGGCTTGCCGCGCAGGCTCGGCTTGGCCGCCTGCTCCACCGCCGCGAAGAAGGCGTCCATGTCGAGGTGGATGATGCTCGGCAGTGATCGCACGCGCCGATCATGCCGCACGGGTCCGACAGTGCGTGCGAACCCGGCCGCACCCCCGCCTCGCCCCGGCCGCGCCCCCTCCGATACCCCGCTCCGCTACCCCCTCCGCTACCTCTGGGCGGCCTGCGCCAGCGCCTTCGGGATCCCGTCCTCCTTGGGCCCGAGGAACACCGGGTCCGGCCGCATCCAGGCGCTCAGCGCCGCCTTGCCGGCCCCCGGGATCTCCCGCAGGCCGCCGTACAGCCACGTCACGTCGTGCAGCTCCGGCACCCCGACGGCGTACGACTCGATCCCGGCCGCCCGGCACAGGGCCAGCGCCCGCCGGACGTGGAAGTCCTGGCTCACCAGCACCGCGCGGTCCACCCCGAAGACGCGGTGCGCCCGGGTGCAGGAGTCCCACGTGGTGAAGCCCGCGTAGTCCCGGACCACCCGGTCCTGCGGGACGCCGTGGTCGACCAGGTAGCGGAACATCGCGTCGGGCTCGCTGTACTCCACCCGCCCGTTGTCGCCGGTCACCAGGATCGCCCGGACCTTCCCCTCCCGGTAGAGGTCCAGCGCCCCGACCAGGCGGTGCTCCAGATAGGGCGTCGGCTGTCCGCGGTCCAGCCCGGCCCCGAAGACGACCGCCACCGGCGCCGACGGAGCGGACTCCACCGTGCCCACCCGGTCCCCCGCCGTCAGCCACAGCCAGGACATCGGCGCCAGCGCCACCGCGCAGCAGAGGACGGCCAGTTGGTAGATCCTGCGCTGCGTCCGCCGCTGCCGCAGCCGGACGGCCCACTGCTCGGCCCGGCGCCGCAGCAGGCCCGCTATCCCGGAGCCGACGCTCACGTGCCCTCCCTAGATCGTTCCACCAGGCACCACGACGAGGCCGCGGGCCCGGACGGTTCCCCGTCC
>NZ_JBHVPD010000193.1:0-4583 GCF_042887525.1 Kitasatospora sp. NPDC057936 | reverse complement strand
TGGGGTTGAGGGTGGTGGGGTTGGTGGTGGGGGTGGTTTTGGTGAGGCGGGGGGTGAGGATGTGGCCTTGGCGGAGGGCGAGTTGGGGTTCGTTGGTGGTGAGGGCGGTGGGGAGTGCGTGGTGTGAGGCGGGGGTGTTGTCGGTGTCGATGAGGGTGAAGTGTCCGGGGTGTTCGGATTGGGCGGTGCGGATGAGGCCCCAGGCGGTGGATTGGGTGAGTGCGGGGACGGGTTCGTTGGGGTGGGTGGCGAGTGCGCCGTGGGTGATGAGGGCGAGGCGGGTGCCGGTGGGGTGGTCCTGGGTGAGCCAGTTCTGGACGAGGGTGAGGGCGTGGAGTGCGGTGTCCTCGGGGGTGGTGTCGGTGTCGAGGTGGACGATCACCGGTTCCGGGGTGTCGGAGTGACCCGAACCCCCACCGGACGCCGCGAGCGGAACCCAGTCGAGCTGGAGCAGGGAGTCCGCCGCCCGGCGGGTGGTGGCCAGCCGGGCCGGGTCGGTCTCGCGCACCGCGAGGGTGTCGACCGAGAGCACCGGTGAGCCGTCGGCGTCCGTCAGCAGGAGGGCGACGCGGTCGGTTCCCGTGGGGGTCAGTTGGACGCGCAGCGCGGTCGCGCCGGTGGTGTGCAGCCGGACCCCGCTCCAGGAGAACGGCACCCGCAGGCCGCCCGAGCCGTCCGAGCCGGCCAGTGCCAGGGGGTGCAGCGCGGCGTCGAGCAGTACCGGGTGGACCGAGAACTCGCCCACCCGGTCGGTGAGTTCCTCGGCCAGTGCGACCTCGGCGTGCCAGGTGTCGCCGTTCCGCCAGGCCGCTCGCAGCCCCTGGAAGAGCGGTCCGTAGGCGTACCCGGACGCCGCCAGCGTCTCGTACGCGTCGGCCACGTCGACCGGTTCGGCGTCGGCCGGCGGCCAGGGCTCCGGGTCGGGCGCAGGAGGTGCGGCGGCCGTCAGTGCACCGGAGGCGTGCATCGTCCACGGCGCCTCGGCGCCGTCCTCGCGGGAGTGGATCGTGACGGAGCGTCCGCCTTCCTCGTCGGATGCGCCGACGGTCAGCTGGATCTGGACGGCGCCCTCCTCCGGGACCGCCAGGGGGGCGTGCAGGGTCAGTTCCGTCACGGTCGGGCTGCCGGCCCGCAGGCCGGCGTGCAGCGCGAGTTCGAGGAGCGCGGTGCCGGGGAGGAGCGCGGAGCCGAGGATCCGGTGGTCCGCGAGCCAGGGCTGGGTGCGCAGGGACAGCCGGCCCGTGTGGACGGTACCCGAACCGTCGGCGAGCTCGACGGCGGCCCCGAGCAGCGGGTGGTCCGCGGTGCCCAGGCCGGCCCGGCCGAGGTCGCCGGTGGGCGCCTGCGGGACGTCGAGCCAGTAGCGGTCGCGCTGGAAGGGGTAGGTGGGAAGCTCCGGCCGGTACCCGTCGTGGTGGGCGAAGTACGCGGCCCAGTCGACCGGGGCACCTGCCGTGTGCAGGGCGGCGAGCGCCTGCGGGAGGGTGCGCAGCTCCGGGCGGTCGCGCCGCAGCGCGGGGAGCAGGAGCGCGTCCGGGAGGGTGTCGGCCGCCATGGTGGCGAGCACCGCGTCCGGGCCGAGTTCGAGGTAGCCGCCGATGCCGTCCTCGTCCAGGGCGCGCAGTCCGTCGGCGAAGCGGACGGTGTCGCGGACGTGCCGGACCCAGTGCTCGGGCGAGGCGAGCTCCTCGGCGGTGGCGATCCGGCCGGTCAGGTCGGACACCACCGGGATGCGCGGTGCGTGGAAGTCGAGTCCTGCCACGACCTTGCGGAAGTCGTCCAGCATCGGTTCCATCAGCGGTGAGTGGAAGGCGTGACTGACGGTCAGCCGACGGACCTTGGCGCCCAGCTCGGCGGCCCGGGCCGCGACCTCCCGCACGGCGTCCTCGGTGCCCGAGACGACCGTCGCCCGCGGGCCGTTGAGCGCGGCCGTCCCCGCGGCCCTGTCGAGGCCGGTGAGCAGCCCGGCGGTGGTCTCCTCGTCCAGGGACAGGGCGACCATGGCGCCACCGGGAGGCAGCTCCTGCATGAGCCTGCCGCGGGCGGCCACGAGGGCGGCCGCGTCGGGCAGCGACAGGACGCCGGCCGCGTGGGCGGCCGCGATCGAGCCGATGGAGTGGCCGAGCACCGCGTCCGGGCGCACGCCCCAGTGCTCCAGTAGGTGGTGGAGGGCGGTTTCGAGGGCGAAGAGGGCGGGTTGGGTGTAGCGGGTCTGGTGGAGGAGCGCGGCTTCGGGGGTGCCCTCGTCGGCGAAGACGATGTCGCGCAGCGGGTGGTCGAGGTGGGGGTCGAGGGCGGCGCAGGCGGCGTCGAAGGCGGCGGCGAACTCGGGGTGGGCGGCGTGGAGTTCGCGGCCCATGCCGGCGCGCTGACTGCCCTGGCCGGTGAACAGGAACGCGATGCGCGGTGCGGCCTGTGCAGGTGTGCCGGCGCTCTGCCCGGTGGCGACCACGCCGAGGGCGTCCAGGACCTCCGCCCGTTCCTCCGCGACGAACCAGGCGCGGTGGGCCTGCGGAGTACGCGCGGTGGCGAGGGTGTGGGCGATGCCGGCGAGCGGCTCCGCCGGCCGCTCGGCGAGGTGGCGGGCCAGCCGGTCGGCCCCGGCCCGGAGAGCCTCGGGGGTGTGCCCCGAGAGCAGCCACGGCACCGGCCGGGCCGGCGGTTCCACCGGCTCGGTGGTCGGGGCCTCGGCCAGGGCGGGCGCCTGTTCGAGGATGACGTGGGCGTTGGTGCCGCTGATGCCGAAGGAGGAGACGGCGGCGCGGCGGGGGCGGTCGTGTGCGGGCCATGCGGTGTTGTCGGTGAGGAGTTCGACGGCGCCGGTGGTCCAGTCGACGTGCGGGGTGGGTTCGTCGATGTGCAGGCTCCTGGGCAGGATGCCGTGGCGCATCGCCTGGACCATCTTGATGACGCCGGCGACTCCTGCGGCGGCCTGGGTGTGGCCGATGTTGGACTTCAGGGAGCCGAGCAGGAGGGGGTGTTCGGCGGGCCGGTCCTGTCCGTAGGTGGCGAGGAGCGCCTGGGCTTCGATGGGGTCGCCGAGGCGGGTGCCGGTGCCGTGGGCCTCGACCGCGTCGACGTCGGCGGCGGTGAGTGCGGCCTGGTGGAGGGCCTGGTGGATGACGCGCTGCTGCGAGGGGCCGTTCGGGGCGGTCAGGCCGTTGGAGGCGCCGTCCTGGTTGACGGCGGATCCGCGCAGGACGGCCAGGACCCGGTGGCCGTTGCGGCGGGCGTCGGAGAGGCGCTCGACGAGCAGCAGGCCCGCGCCCTCGCCCCAGCCGGTGCCGTCGGCCGCCGCGGCGAACGGCTTGCAGCGGCCGTCGGCGGACAGTCCGCGCTGCCGGCTGAACTCGACGAAGGTCGCCGGGCTCGCCATCACCGTCACCCCGCCGGCGAGTGCGAGGTCGCACTCGCCCTGCCGCAGGGCTTGGGCGGCGAGGTGCAGGGCGACGAGCGAGGAGGAGCACGCGGTGTCGACGGTGACCGCCGGGCCCTCCAGTCCGAAGGTGTACGCCACCCGGCCCGAGGCCACGCTGCCGGCGCTGCCGCTCACCAGGTAGCCCTCGTAGCCGTCCGGAGCCTGCGGGGCCTGGTGCAGCCGGGCGCCGTAGTCGTTGTACATGACGCCGGCGAAGACGCCGGTGCGCGAGCCGCGCAGGACGGCCGGGTCGATGCCGGCCCGTTCGAAGGCCTCCCAGGCGACCTCCAGCAGCAGGCGCTGCTGCGGGTCGGTGGTGAGCGCCTCGCGGGGGCTGATGCCGAAGAAGTCGGGGTCGAACCGGTCGGCGTCGTGCAGGAACCCGCCCGCGCGGGTGTACGACGTGCCGGGCCGCTCGGCGTTCGGATCGTACAGGCGCTCCAGGTCCCAGCCGCGGTCGGTGGGGAAGCCGGAGACCGCGTCGACGCCGTCGACCACCAGGCGCCACAGGTCCTCGGGTGAGCTCACGTCGCCGGGGAAGCGGCAGGCCATCGCGACGATGGCGATCGGGTCGGTGTCGGTCGCGGCGGTCGTGCCGTTGGCGACGGCGGCGACGGCCGGTCGGTCGGCCCGCTCGCCCAGGAGCTCGGTCCGCAGGAGGTCGGCGAGTGACGCCGGGGTCGGGTGGTCGAAGACCAGCGTGGTGGGCAGCCGGAGGCCGGTGGCCCTGGCGAGCCGGTTGCGCAGGTCGACCGCCGCCAGCGAGTCGAAGCCCAGATCGGTGAAGGCGCGGCCTTCCGCGACGGAGTTCGCGTCGGGGTGGCCGAGCACCGTGGCCGTGGTGGTCCGCACCAGGTCGAGCAGCATGCGGTCCGCCTCGGCGGCCGGGGCGAGGGCCAGCCGCTCGCTCAGGGCCGGGCCCTGGCCCTGGTCCGAGGCGCCTGCCGCGACCCGGCGCGGCGAGGTCCGCACCAGCGAACGCAGGGGCGCCGGCACCGGGGTGTCCGAGGCGGCCAGTGCTGCGGTCGCGAACCGGGCCGCCACGAGCGGCGACCGGCCGGATCGCAGTGCCGTGTCGAAGTGGGTGAGGGCTTCGGTGGTGGTGAGGGGGGTGATGCCGGTGCGGGCGAGGCGGGCGAGGTCGGTGGTGGTGAGGGTGGCGGCC
>NZ_JBHVPD010000192.1:0-4968 GCF_042887525.1 Kitasatospora sp. NPDC057936 | reverse complement strand
CCGCCGGAGATCTACCCCTTCCTGGGCAGCTACCTGCTCGCCGAGGCGATCGACGCGGCGGGGGCCGACCTCGCCGTCCACGGCCACGCGCACCTCGGCACCGAGCGCGGCTTCACGGCTTGCGGCGTGCGCGTGCGGAACGTGGCGCAGCCGGTCATCGGCCGGGCGTTCGCGGTCTACCGGCTGCACGGCGACGTGGACGAGCCCTCCGTAGCGGAGCGTTAGGGCCGCGGCGGCCCGGGTAGGCGCGACCCGACGTACACCGAACCGGGACGAAGGGGATTGCCATGTTGCTGCTAGGACTTCTGCTGATGTCGGCGTCCGGCGCCTTCATCGGGCTGCTGATCGCGGACAACATCGCCGGCGGGCCCGAGTACCAGGCGACGGTCCTGGGCAACGACCTGGTCACGCTGAACAGCCTGGGCGTCTTCCTGGCCGGCGTGGTGCTCGGCCTGGTCTTCTGCATGGGGCTCGCCCTCATGGGGCTCGCCCGGCGGATCCGGCGGCCCGTCCGTCCCGTCGTGGGCGACGCGGCCTACCGGGAGGCGTATCCGACCCGGCGGGTGCGCAGGGTCGAACGCGTCGCACCCGTGGCCGATGACCGGCCGGCGGCCGAGGACGTCCCGGTGGCCGGTGAGGTGCCGACCCGGTCGGCCCGGCCGGAGGAACGGGCGGCGGAGCAGGGCGGCCGGGACACCGGGACGCCGGCCGAGGCGCCGCGGGGCGGCCGGATCCGGCACTTGTTCGGCCACTGACGGGAGGTCGGGGACATGACACTGAGCCACCCGGCCGAGCGCGGCCGGGGGAGCTTCGCGCGCCTGGCCGAGCGGGCCTCCAACCTGACCAGCTCGCCGCTGTTCTACTCCCTGTGCGTGCTGCTCGTGGTCGCCTTCGTGGCCGTGCACATCGCCGGACTCTCGTCCTCGTGGCAGCACTTCGTGGGCGACATGATGTCGGCGGTGACGCTGCTGCTGCTCGCGCTGCTCAAGAACGCCGAGCGCAGGGCGGAGCACGCGATCCAGCGCAAGCTCGACGCGATAGCGGCGGCTCTCCTGGCGGAGGAGGAGGGCGACCGGGGCGGGGCCAGGGAGGACTTGAAGCACGCGATCCGCCTGGAGGACGAGGTCTGAGCGGGGTCGGATCGGCACGGAACGTGGTGACGCTGCGTTGTTTCCCGCCGGTCCGGCGGGGTAGGCGAGGGGGTTCACCGAGCCGGGCCGTTGGTCTGCGAACCGAAGGCTCCCGATCACATCCTCCCCCAGGGACGGACCATGAAGAACGCGAAACTCGCCGCTGCGGTGGGCGTCGGCTACCTCCTCGGGCGGTTGCACAAAGCCCGATGGGCGCTGGCGCTCGCCGGCATGGCGGCCGGCAAGAAACTGGGTACCAGCCCGGGAGCCGCGGTCGCGCAGCTCCTCGAATCCTCGCCGCAGCTCCGGCGGATGGTCGGCGACGTGCGGGGCGAGCTGGCGAGCGCGGGCAAGAAGGCGGCCGTGGCCGCCGCGTCCCGGCGCGTCGGCGCGCTGACCGACCAGCTGGAACAACGGACCGAGGCGCTGCGCGAGGCCAACGGGCACCGCGAGGACGACGAACCGTCCGATGAGCAGGAACCGGAAGAAGAGCCGGAGGAGGAGACCGAGGACTCCGGCAAGACCCGGAGCACCCGCTCCGGCACGTCGTCCGGGAGGAGCTCGTCCAGCGGTGGTTCGTCGCGGTCCCGGACGGCGACCAAGCCCTCCGGAACGGGCACGGCGGCCCGTAAGGCAGCGCCGGCCCGCAAGAGCACGGCGACGCGTACGGGCGCGGCGGCCCGTAAGGCAGCGCCGGCCCGCAAGAGCACGGCGACGCGCACGGGCACGGCGTCCGGCAAGGCAGCGCCGGCCCGCAAGAGCACGGCGAAGGCGCCGGCGAAGAAGGCGGCCCCGCGCGCGAGCGCGGCTCGGAAGACCACCGCCCCCTCGGCCGCGAAGAGGACGAGCGCCCCGGCCCGCAAGACGGCCGGATCGCGGGCGTCCGCACGGAAGTCGAGGTGAGGACGATGGCCAAGCAGGCAGCCGAGCCCGGAATCGGAGGCATCGGCGACCTCGTGGACGCCCTGCCCACCGAGCGACTGATCGAGCAGGCACGCGAGTTCGTGTCCGCGCTGGGCGAGCGGGCCGTGGGGGCGGCCGGCGACCGGGTCGCCGACCT
Organism: Kitasatospora sp. NPDC057936; assembly: GCF_042887525.1. Lineage (NCBI taxonomy): Bacteria > Bacillati > Actinomycetota > Actinomycetes > Kitasatosporales > Streptomycetaceae > Kitasatospora > Kitasatospora sp. NPDC057936. The sequence goes on along the minus strand of NZ_JBHVPD010000192.1, from coordinate 2,778 downwards.
CGCGGACCGGCTGGTCGACTACGCCGAGAACGGCGGCGGCGGAAGCGGTGGGGGTCTCCCGGTCGGCAAGCTGCTCGGGGCCGGCGCGGCCGGAGTGAAGAGCCTCGTGTCCAACGGACTCTCGCTGTCCTCCGGGGGCGGGAAGCAGGGCGGCGGCAAGGACACCAAGGTCACCAACATCGTGGAGGAGATCGACGTCGGCGTGCCGGTGCGGGTCGCCTACAACCAGTGGACGCAGTTCCAGGACTTCCCGCAGTTCACGAAGCGGCTGGAGCAGGTGGACCAGGAATCCGACGAGAAGCTCACGTGGAAGGCGGGGATCTTCCTCTCCCACCGCACCTGGGAGTCGACCATCGTCGAACAGGTCCCGGACGAGACGATCGTGTGGCGCTCCAAGGGCGACAAGGGTCACGTCGACGGCACGGTCACCTTCCACGAACTCGCCCCCAACCTCACCAAGATCCTGCTGGTCCTCGAGTACCACCCGAAGGGCCTTTTCGAGCGGACCGGCAACCTCTGGCGGGCCCAGGGGCGGCGGGCGCGCCTGGAGCTCAAGCACTTCCGCCGGCATGTGATGACCCGGACGATCCTCGATCCCGACGGCGTCGAGGGCTGGCGCGGCGAGATCCGCGACAGCGAGGTCGTCCGTTCGCACGAGGACGCCCTGGAGGAGGAGTCCGATCAGGGGACGGAATCAGAGGAGACGGAAGACACGGGAGGCGCCCCCGACGACGAGGAGCGCGAGCGGGGCGATGAGGACGAGAACGACGACGAGGACTACGAGGACGAGCCGGAGGCTGAGGACGACTACGACGAGGACTACGCCGACGAGGAGGAGGACGAACCCGAAGAGTACGAGGACGAGCAGGACGAGGACGGAGGCGCCGACGACTTCGACGACGAGTACGAGGACGAGCAGGACGAGGACGAGTACGAGGACGAACCCGAGGACGAGGACGACGATGAACGGCCCCGGAGCCGCCGCCGGGCCCCCGCCCGGAGCGGCAGGTGAGGACGATGACGGTAGCCCCCAGGACCGGCCACTACCTGGACCGCCCCTCCCCGAGCGGCCTGGCCGACGTCCTCGACCTGATCCTCGACAAGGGCCTGGTCATCGACGTCTACGTGCGCGTCTCGCTGGTCGGCATCGAGCTGATCACGATCGATGCGCGGATCGTCATCGCGAGCGTGGACACCTATCTGCGCTTCGCGGAGGCGGTCAACCGCCTCGATCTGAAGCAGGACGGCTCGGAGGGCCTGCCGGAACTGATGGACGACATGCGCCAGGGCGGCGCCCGCCGCAAGACCCGCGGCGCCCTGGAGGGCGTCAAGGAGAGCGTCAGCGAAGTGATCGACCACGTTCGCGGGCGCGATGACGGGGACGGAGAAGAGGAGGAGGAACCGCAGGAACGGCCCCGGCGCCGGTCCCGGCCCTCCGGCGAACGCAGGGAGCGTGAACGGTGAACCGCGACACACCGGCCGCCGGTGACACCGGACCGGCCTGCTACGTCTACGGAATCGTCCCCGCCGACGCCGCCGCGCCCACGGCCGTCCGCGGGGTGGGCACACCCCCGGCGGCGGTCGAACTGCTCCCGTGCGGACGGGTCGCCGCGCTGGTCAGCGAGGTCGATCCGACCAAACCCCTGGGAACGCCGGACGACCTCCGCGCGCACGCCCGGGTGCTGGACTCGGTCGTCTCCGCCCGGGTCCCCGTGCTGCCGTTCCGGTTCGGCTCGGTGGTCGACGGCCGCCGGGCCGTGGTGGACGAACTGCTCGGCCCGTCCGAGGAGGGCTTCGCCCTCGCGCTGGAGAGCCTGCGCGGCCTCGCCCAGTACACGCTTCGCGGGTCGTACGTCGAGGACCGCGTGCTGCGGGACGTCCTCGCCGCCCGCCCCGACATCGCCGCCCTCCGGGAGCGGACCGCGTCGCTGTCGGCGGACACCGCCCACTACGACCGGCTCCGGCTGGGCGAACTGGTGGCCCGGGAGATCGCCGACCGCGGCGAGGCCGACGTGCGCCACCTGGTCGACACCCTCGGCCCGCTCGCGGTCGCGGTCACCAGGGGCCCGGGCGCGGACCTGGACCAGCCGATCGACGTGTCCTTCCTGGTCCACCACACCCGCTGGGCGCGCTTCGAGGCCGAGGCGGAGGACCTGGCGCGCGGGTGGTCCGGGCGGGTGGGTATCCGCCTCCTCGGGCCGCTGGCGCCGTACGACTTCGCGCCCGCGGCCGTCGGCGGCGGTTCCGAGGGGGTGTCCGGTCCATGGGCCTGATCACCGGGCTCCTCACCCTGCCGCTCGCGCCCGTGCGCGGCGTGGTCTGGGTGGCCGAGCAGCTGTACGCCCAGGCCCGCCGCGAGCTGGATGACCCGGCGGCCGTCCGCCGGCGCCTGGCCGAGCTGGAGGAGGCCCGTCGGAGTGGCGCCCTCAGCCCGGAGGAGGCCGACCGGCAGGAGGCGGAACTGGTCGGACGGCTGTGGGAGGCCCGGCGGACGAGCGGTCGGCGGGAGGTGTGAGCCGTGGCCGAGACCGAGCCCCGCCCGCGTCGGCCCGCAGACCGCGCGACGGCGCCGCGTCGTCGCACCGCCACCGCCCGCGCAGACGATGAGCGGCGGGGGGGGGCCCCCCCCCCGGGGGGGGGGGGGGGCCCCCCCCCCCCCCCCCCCCCCCCCGGGGGGGGCCCCCCCCCCCCCCCCCCCCCCCCCCGGGGGGGGCCCCCCCCCCCCGCGGCCACTCCGACCGTCACGAAAGTGACCGATCGTCAACTCGCTTCAGCTGC
>NZ_JBHVPD010000191.1:0-5269 GCF_042887525.1 Kitasatospora sp. NPDC057936 | reverse complement strand
ACCCCCGTCATCACCCTCGACGCCCGCCGCCGCGACAGCGCCAAGAGCGCCCTCATCACCCTCGTCGAACACGCCCTCCTCGCCCGACTCCGCTAGCCGACGCGGGGGTGCGAGCGACACCACCGCCCCGGCGGACCGTCCAGGCGACGGTCCGCCGGGGCGGGGCTGCTTACCGGCAGGTGTCCGGCGGGGGCACCGCGCAAGACCCGCTCATAAGCGGTGGATAACGGTTCGGTAGGCATTTTGTGATCAACAGTGACGCTACGTGGCCGAATCACGTCACTCAGCGCCAGAAGACCACGGTTTTGCGCCGTCATGTCGGCGAATGTCCAGATTGTGCCGACGCGGGCGGCATGCGGGGTCTGTTTGTCCCCCATCCCTGCACGTGCTGAAATTCCAGCTACCCCTGTCGCTTTTCCCGCCCGGCCCACCGGCGGCGGAGCGTGGCCCGGGGCAGCGCTGGATTGATCCATGGCCGGCTGTCGGCCGAGAGGTAGTTGTCGAGTGAGGCGTAAGCAGCAACCCGCCCCGCAGCGGCGCTCCGAGCCCCGCCAGAGCGAGCCGAACGGTACCGCGACGGAATCGGCCGGATTCTCCGCGTTCACCCCGACCGAGGAGCGTTCACAGGCACCACAGCCCGTGAAGCCCGCGGTCGGCCCGAAGGAGCCCCGCAGCGGCGGCTCCACGGGTTCGACGGGCTCCGAGAGCTCCAGCCGCTACGACTTCCTCAGGCCGCGCAACTGGCGCGTGCCGACGCGTCTGATCGCGATCCTCCTGATCCCGGTCATCATCAGCCTCGTGTTCGGCGGCCTCCGCGTGAACACCTCGGTCGACGGCTACATCAAGGCGTCCCGCGCCGAGAAGACCGCCGAGCTCGCCAAGGCGGCCACCGAACTCGCCGAGGCGCTCGAGAACGAGCGCGACAAGACGCTGATACCCCTCCTCACCAAGCAGGACCCGGACGGCACGGTCGCCAAGACCCGCGCCACCACGGACGCCGCGCTGAAGGCCTACAACGCCGCCTACGACGCGTCCGACAAGTCCGGCGAGCTCCCGCGCCGCCACCAGGCCTTCCAGGACCTCGTGGTCAACCTGCCGCACCTGCGCGCCAGCGCGTACGGCCAGGAGCTGTTCGCCAGCGCCACCGCGAACGCGTACTCGACGCTGTTCGCCCCGCTGCTCGCGTACGACAACTCGGTCGGCCTCGGCTCCACGAACGCGGCCAGCAAGGGCCGCGCGATCTACGCCATGTCGCTGGCCAAGGCCGCGTCCTCGTCCCAGCGCGCGCTCATGCTGCACCTGCTCGTGGGCATCGGGTCGAACTCGGTGACCCGCTACGAGAACCAGGACCTCACCCTGCAGGTCGTGGTCTCGGAGAAGCTCGAACAGACCGCGATCACCGAGTTCACCACCGGTAGCGACCCGGTCGACGCCAAGAAGTACGCCGACGCACAGGTCGCCCTGGCCACCGCGCAGGACCGCTCGGCGTACAAGATGCCCGACGGCCGCGCGCCGACCATGCAGTCGCTGCTGAACCTCGCCTCCGCCTACAGCCAGGCCGCCGCCGACGGCCAGACGAAGGGCAAGGCCGCCGCCGACGCCGCCTTCAAGGAGGCCAAGGACGCCGGTCTGACCCCGGAGAACTGGAACCAGGCTGCCGCCACGCACATCCAGGCGCTGCGCAACACCGAAGTCGCGCTCCTCGACGACGTGCTCACGGACTCCCGGAACCTCAAGGACAACGCGCTCTACGACGCCATCCTCAACACGGTCATCGTCGTCGCCGCGCTCATCCTGGCCGGGCTGCTCACCGGTTACGTCGCCCGCTCGATGATCCTCGGCATGCGCACCCTGCGCAGCGCCGCCCTGGAGATCGCCGACAACCGCCTGCCGGACCTCGTCGAGAAGCTCTCCAAGACCGACCCCGAGCGGGTCGACACCTCCGTCGCCCCGATCCCGCTGCACGGCAAGGACGAGATCGGCGAGGTCGCCCGGGCGTTCGACCAGGTCCACCGCCAGGCCGTCGAGCTCGCCGCCGAGCAGGCGCTGCTGCGAGGCAACGTCAACGCGATCTTCACCAACCTGTCGCGCCGCAGCCAGGGCCTCATCCAGCGCCAGCTGGCGCTGATCACGGACCTGGAGAACAACGAGGCCGACCCGGACCAGCTGGAGAACCTCTTCAAGCTGGACCACCTCGCGACCCGCATGCGCCGCAACGGCGAGAACCTCCTCGTCCTCGCGGGCGAGGAGGCCGGCCGCCGCTGGAACACCCCGGTCCCGCTGGTCGACGTGCTCCGCGCCGCCGCGTCCGAGGTGGAGCAGTACGAGCGCGTCGAGCTGTCCGGAATCCCGGAGGTCGAGATCGTCGGCGCCGCCGTGACCGACCTCGTCCACCTGCTCGCCGAGCTGCTGGAGAACGCCACCTCGTTCTCCAGCCCGCAGACCCGGGTGCTGGTCAACGCGACCCGCCTGCCGGACGGCCGCGTGCTGGTCGAGATCCACGACAAGGGCATCGGCCTCACCGCCGACGACTTCGCCGAGATCAACGAGAAGCTGGCCGAGCCGCCCACGGTCGACGCCACCATCTCCCGCCGCATGGGCCTGTTCGTGGTCGGCCGGCTCTCCCAGCGGCACGACATCCGCGTCCAGCTCCGCCCGTCCGGCGAGTCGGCCGGCACCACCTCGCTCGTCATGCTCCCGCCGTTCGTCACCAAGGGCGGCCCGGCGCCGGAGCCCGAGGAGCAGTTCACCGTCTCGCGGATCTTCGCCGAGCAGGAGCCGGCCTCCGAGTGGGCCCCCGACGGCCGCGCCCGCAGCGCCGCCGAGCTGGGCTTCGACGACCACCTGACCGGCATCGGCAACGCCGGCTCCTCCGGCTTCAGCCCGGCCCTGGAGTCCGTCCAGCGCTCCCAGCGCCTCGACCAGGTGCGCCGCGCCGCGCTGGAGGCCTCCCCGTACGGGGACGCCGAGCAGCCGGTCCTGGACGCCGAGGTCGAGGAGGAGTACCCGCAGCAGGGCTACGACCAGTACGCCCCGCAGCAGGGCTACCAGCAGCCCTACGCCGACGACCAGTACGGCTACGGGCAGCAGGACGGCTACGGCCAGGACGCGTACGGCCAGTACCCGCAGCAGGGCTACGACCAGTCGGGCTACGCGGACGACCAGTACGCGCAGCAGGACTACCAGGGCCAGGGCTACCAGGGCTACGACGACGGCTACGCCGGCGACCAGTACGCCCACCAGGCCCAGGACGCCCCGGCCGGCCACCCGTACGCCCCGGAGCCGCCCGCGCTGCCCGCCGCCGAGGCCCCCGCCACCCTGCCGTCCGGGCTGCCGCAGCGCCGCCCCGGCCAGCAGCTGGCCACCGGCGGCCCGGTCGGGACGCCCGCGCCCGCCGGGGCCAACGGCGAGACCCCGAACTGGTTCGCCGGCGCCAAGGACACCTCGTCGCCCGCCGAGTCGCGCGGACACGACGTGTCGGCGCTCGGCGGCTACGGCCCGACCGGCCCGACCGCCAACTCCGCCTGGCAGTCGCCGAACGACAACGCCTGGCAGCGGGCCGAGCAGCTGCGCGAGCCCTCGTCCGCCGGCACCACCCAGTCCGGCCTGCCGCGCCGCGTGCCCAAGCAGAACCTGGTGGCCGGCAACGCCAAGCCCACCCCGCAGGACGGGCCGCAGGTCTCCCGCAGCCCCGAGGAGGTCCGTGGCCGTCTCACGAACCTGCGCCGCGGCGTGGAGCAGGGCCGCACCGCCGGCAACACCGGAAGCTTCCGGATCGACCCCGATCAGGTAGACCAGTCCGGCAACGGACAGAACCGGAGCACCGATCTCTTCGGCGGCTCGAACCACCAGGAGCGTTGAGTTGACTCAGATGAGCCAGGCCGCACAGAACCTGAACTGGCTGATCACCAATTTCGTGGACAACACCCCCGGGGTGTCCCACACCGTGGTGGTCTCCGCGGACGGCCTCCTGCTGTGCATGTCCGAGGGCTTCCCCCGGGACCGCGCCGACCAGCTCGCCGCCGTCGCCTCCGGCCTCACCTCCCTCACCTCCGGCGCCAGCCGGATCTTCGAGGGCGGCGAGGTCAACCAGACCGTCGTCGAGATGGAACGGGGCTTCCTGTTCCTCATGGCCATCAGCGACGGCTCCGCCCTCGCCGTCCTGGCCGCCCCCGACTCCGACATCGGCCTCGTCGGCTACGAAATGGCCCTGCTCGTCGACCGCGCAGGCGCCGTCCTCACCCCCGCACTCCGCGCAGAACTCCAGGGCAGTCTCCTGCACTGACGGTTCGTCGGATACCGTCCAGGTATTCGAAGCACCTCCGCGTCCCTCCCGGGCCCGCTTCGGCGGGCTCGGGTTCGGACGTTGTACGGCCTTCGCACCACAGGCTCCGGACTCGTTCCGGGGCTCGCACCGCAACCGCCGCACCCTGTGAGGAGAGGAACCGTGACACCGCCCGACGACCGCAGCGGCCAGTACGGTGGCGTTCCGTACCCTGGCACGGGCCATGACGCCTTCGGAGCACCCGGCGTCGGCCACGGTCAGCCGTACGGCCGGCCACAGTTCGGCCAGGAGTACGGCCAGCCGCCGTACGGTCAGCAGCAGGAGCAGTACGGCCGGCCCGGCCAGTACGCCCGGCCCGGCCAGTACGCCCCGCAGCCGCAGCCCTCCTTCGACATGCCGCCGCCCGGCTACCCGGTCCCGCCGGCCGGACCCGGCCACGCGCCCGGCCACCACCCGGCCCAGGACCCCGGGCACGTCGAGGAGTTCGAGGACGAACCCGACTCCGGCCCGCTGATCCGGCCGTTCGCGATGACCGGCGGCCGCACCCGGCCCCGCTACGAACTCGCGCTGGAGGCCCTCGTCTCCGCCGACGTGGACCCGCAGCGCCTGGCCACCCTGCTCCCCGAGCACCAGCGGATCTGCACCCTGTGCACGGAGGTCAAGTCCGTCGCCGAGGTGTCGGCGCTGCTCTCCCTCCCGCTGGGAGTCGCGCGCATCCTCGTGGCCGACCTGGCCGAGGCCGGCCTCGTCGCCATCCACCAGCCCGCTTCCGGAGGCGAATCCGGAAACCAGCCCGACGTCACGCTGCTCGAAAGGGTCCTCAGTGGACTTCGCAAGCTCTAACGCGGCCGCCCCCACCCGCGCCACCACCTCCGCGAAGATCGTCGTCGCGGGCGGCTTCGGTGTCGGCAAGACCACGCTCGTCGGCGCCGTCTCCGAGATCAACCCCCTGCGCACCGAAGCCGTCATGACCTCGGCCTCCGC
>NZ_JBHVPD010000190.1:0-5315 GCF_042887525.1 Kitasatospora sp. NPDC057936 | reverse complement strand
GTGTATGCGCTGGTGACGGCGGCGGGTCTGATGCGGATGGATCCGCGGCCGGTGCTGGTGGTGGGTTCGGACACGCACACGCTGACGGCCAATCCCGCGGACCGGGATCTGTCGATCCTGGTGGGGGATGGTGCGGGGGCGGTGGTGCTGGTGCCGGGGCCGGTGGACCGGGTGCGGGCGTGGAATCTGGGTGCGGACGGCTCGTGCAAGGACTCGTTGAAGGTCCTGGCGGGTGGTTCGCGGATGCCGGTCAGTGAGGAGACGGTGCGTGCCGGTCTGCATTATGCGCAGATCAACGGTAACGAGATCTATCTGAACGCGGTGCGGTACACGGTGCGTACGATCCGCGAGACGCTGGAGCAGGCGAAGGTGAGTGCGCTGGATGTGGATCATGTGGTGCCGCATCAGGCGAACATCCGGATCATCAATTCGGTGCTGAATCACACGGGGATTCCCGCGGACCGGCTGGTGGCGAATCTGGACCGGTATGGCAACACGGCGTCGGGTTCGGTGCCGATCGCGCTGGCGGAGGCGCTGGACGCGGGGCGGATCAAGGATGGTGACACGGTGTTGCTGGCCGGGTTCGGTGCGGGGATGACGTGGGGTTCGATGCTGCTGACCTGGGGAGGTGCGGCGTGAGCGGCCAGGACACGGGAGCCCGGGACACGGGCCGGGACGTGAGTGCCCGGGAGACGGGCACCCGGGACACGGGCGGCCGGGACGTGAGTGCCCGGGATGCGGGTGCCCGGGATGAGGCGGGCCGGGATGCGGGTGGCCGGGGTGGTGTGGGCCGGCGGCCGGTGTCGCCGGTGGCGCTGGTGACGGGTGCCTCGGGCGGGTTGGGGCGGGAGCTGGCGCTGGAGCTGGATGCGGCGGGGTGCCGGGTCGCGGTGCATTTCAACTCCTCGCGCCAGGCGGCCGAGGAGGTGGCGGGCAAGCTGGTGAACGATCATGTGGTGGTGGGCGGGGACGTGGCCGATCACGGCGCGGTGCTGGCGATGGCCGCGGAGATCGAGGCGGTGCTGGGTCCGGTGGACGTGCTGGTCAACAACGGCGGGATCCGCAGGGACGCGCTGATGGCGATGCAGTCGCCGGCGGACTGGCGGCGGGTGGTCGACACGAATCTGGTCGGTTCGTTCCACACGGCGCGGGTGTGTGTGCCGGGGATGCTGCGGGCGCGGTGGGGGCGGGTGGTGAACATCGTGTCGCCGTCGGCGCTGATCGCGACCGCGGGGCAGACGGCGTATTCGGCGTCGAAGGCGGGGCTGGTCGGGATGACGCGGACGCTGGCGGCGGAGTGCGGTCGGCGGGGGGTGACGGTCAACGCGCTGTCGCCCGGGTTCATGATCACGGGGATGACGGACACGCTGCCGCAGAAGGTGATCGAGGCGATGCGGGACAAGGCGCCGATCCCGCGGTTCGTGACCCCGCAGGAGGTCGCGCGGGCGATCCACCTGTTCCTGGACCAGGACTGCATGACCGGTCAGGTCATCAGCATCGACTCGGGCGCCTCGATCACCTGACCCCCCCCGCAACCCCGGCCGGCCCCGGGCGGGCCGCCTGCCCCTCTGGGGGACGGCCCCCGGGCCTCCCGGCCCCTGCACCGTCCGCGCCCGGCCCGGCCTGCGGGGCCGGTGTCCGTTGGCGGTGCCGTCCGGCCCCGCCCGCAACGCTCTCTCCGTCCCCCCGGAGTGCGTTGGGGGCGGGGCCGCGGCCGTCTGCGGGGCCGGGACGCGGACGGCCGTGCCGGTCCCGGTTCTCCGCCCGGGGCATCGGTACACGGCCCGGGCCGTCCTGCTCCTGGTGGCGGCCCCTGTCGTGCCCCGTCCCGCGGCCGGTCTGTGGTCTCCGGTCTCCGGTCTGTGGTCTCCGGTTCCCGGGGGGCGGTCGCGGCCTCGCACCGTCCGCGCCCGGCCCGCCCCGCCGTGGCCGCTGCCCGGGGCCGGGCCCCGCCCCGCCTGCTGTCCCCGTTCCCCGGGGGTGCGCTGGGCCGTGGCCGTGGCCGTGGCCGTGGCCGTTTCCGGGCCCGGGACAGGGGCCGTGCCGGGGCAGGGGCCGTGCCGGGGCCGGGGTTTTGGGGCGGGTGCTGTCTGCTGACGGCCCGGCCCGGGCCTGGTTCCGTTGTGCGGAGCCTGTGGGCGGGTTCCCGGTTCTGGTGCCGGTTCCGGCTCCCGGCCTTGCACTGGCGATCCTGACTGGGAGAAGCATCCCGGCCCTACTCCACGCCATGCCCGCGCTGACCGCAGTGCGGGAGTCCGGACAGCTCCGGCCGCCTCTGGCCGTTGAGGAATTGGCCGAACCACGGCGCCGCCCGGCCTGCCGTCTCTGCATGGCCGGTCGCGGCGTCCACGGACTCGTGGTCCGCAGCACCGGCCCCCACGAAGGCGTCTGCCACCGGCACCGGCTCTGGCTCCTCGGCGGTGACCAGCACGACCTGTCCGCGCTCCCCGAGATCACGTGCGCCAACTGTCGGCACCGACGGCTCGTCCGCGCTCCCCGAGATCACGTGCGCAAACCGTCGGCACCGACGGCTCGTCCGCCGCCGCAAGGACCCCTTCATCGGCGTGGACTACCTGCATTGCCCGCAAGGTCACAGCCCAGTGGTTCCGGGAGGCCGGCCCATCACCACTGCACCAGCGCTGGAGCCGTCGCCTGGACACCTTGCCGGAGGACCTCTGTGGAGATCCCCACCGTCCCGACGAAGACCGTATCGAGCTCGCCACTTACCCCGAGACCACTATCCTGACCAGTCTGTTGGCCTCACCGTACTGGTGCGGGCATCACGGCCTGCGGGCCGAAGCCGCCCGGCGTCTGGCTATCGCGGCCCGGGACCTGCCGCCCGGGCTCACTGCAGGTTGGCGCCGCTAGCGGGCGGATAGGGCTTGATCTCGGCCGCCCAATCGGCTGCCGCTGTCGACACCGACTCGGCCGTCAGCCGGGACGTGACCACGAACGGCTCGCCCGAGTGGGTCTGGTGTCGCCAGGGAGGCGAGAACTCCAAGTCCAGGCTGACGCGCAGTTCGAGCAGACCCGGATCGGTCCAGGTGAAGGTGAAGGAGAAGTTGGGCTCGGTGAAGTCCAGCCGGCCGCTGCCATCGTGTTCGGAGCCCGATGGGTGGGCCGCTGCCTGACCGGGCCATCGCGCCAACTCGACGGCGTCGTCTGCGGTCAACGCCTGCCAGCGGAACGACCACGTCCCCTGCGGACAGTGGGCGGACCCTTCGACGACCAGCCAGCTCTGGCGCCGGCGCGGGTCAACGGCATCGGGGAACTGGTAGCCGACAACGCCCAGCTCAACGCCATGCCCGTTGCTACCTATCAACCTCATCGACCCAGCATTCCACGCGGCGGAGCCGCCAGGCACCGAGGACGCCCCCAGGAAACAGCCAGGTCCAGCGAGAACCGCCTCCTCGGGGTCTCAGCCAAGCTGACGAACCACAGCTCAGCACCCGGGCATCAGCCATGACCGGTGAGAGTGCCGGCGTCGTCCGAGAAGCGTTCCGCGTCCCGGCACGTCATCCAGGGGACGAAGTCTCGGTCAGACCTGTCAACACCCGGCTCACAGAGCATCGTCATGACGTGATGAATGAGAGGGGACACCGCCCGGTGAAGGCCGGGCAGGCTGACGGACAGGAGCTTGTCTCACCGAGACCCGACTGCACGGAGCACTGGACCGGCGGGCTGCCGGGCACCCGCAGAGCGCCATACTGCACGTCGTGAATCGCGAAGACCTGATTGCTGCCCTGGAACGACATGAGACCGATGCCGCCGGCCACGCTGCCCTGGCCTTGCGAGCCGGGGCTTCCTTCCGGGTGTGGTCCGAATCGACGGTGCCGGCCGTGCGGCTCCTCGACATCTGGACATGGCGGGCCCGATGCATGGCGGAGGACGGCATCGTCACCCGCAAGGACTTCACGCGGGGATTGCCGGACCTTCGGCGTGCAGGAGATACCCCAGTCGTCTTGGGGCGAGTTGATGTCACCGAGGATTCGCACCTGGTCTGCCTGGCCGCCGATCCGTGCTCGTGTGCTGCCGTGCTGTAGCGCGGTGTGACCGCGCCGGGCCCGGTTGCCTGGCCGGGTGGACCGGATCAGCTGAGACAACACCCGGGATCCCGGCTTCCAGGACCAGGCCACCTGGGATTTTCGGCACCTCGACGTCTCAAGGGATCTGGTCGCCGCAGGTCACGGCCATGCCCGCGGACCGGTCCTTCGAGACGGGACAGTCATCACTGGACCTGGTGGCGTCTCACCGTCCACGTCGGCAGCCGGCCGTGGCCAGGGTCAGTAAGGGCGGCGGGTGTTCCAGTCGGCCGCGAACTCCCACAGGGGGTCGGGGACGCCGAGCAGTTCGTTGCCCAAGTGGTAGTCGCCAGTGAGGAGGGTGGCCAGGAAGGCCGTCGTACCGCCGGGAAAGAGGTCCCACTGCTGGAGGTCCTGGATCCATACGACGACCGGCCAATGATCGGCGTCGGGGTCTGCCGTGAGCCAGAAGAGGAAGTTGCCACGGTTGTCCGCGCCCCAGCACAGCAAGCCGCCGGGGGAGGGAAGCATCTCGTACGGTGGAGTTTCGGGGGTCTCGTCGTACCTGTGATCCTCGTACATGACACCCACCTGTTCGCCGGCTTCGGTGGTGTAGTCCAGGAAGCGTTCGAAGCCGTGCTTCTCGGTCGGGGTCCACACGATCAGGTCGGAGCGGATCAGGATCGCTCCGTAGGTGTCCAGCAGCCACCGGTAGTCCGCAGGAAACCGCAACCCGTTCAATGCGTCGACACCCTGCTCCCAGGGCACTTGAGCGGGTTCCCTGTCCGGCGTCCCCAGGATTTCCCTGAGCTTCTCCGCCCTTGTGTCCATCGGTCCTCCCATGTCCCGGTCCATCCATCCGGTCACTTGCACGATGACAGCCGGTACTGACATCAGGCCGGACTCTCGAGAGCAGTCGCTACCGGTTCGGCGAGCGACCTTCACCGGGTGTGCTGCGTTCTGGCCACCCGGCCCGCCGGCATCGGTCCCGAACCGGCTCCAAGCCGGGAACGACGCGGTCGAACTTCGTTGAGAAGCGTCAGACTTCGCTGAGACGGGGCGGGTGCGCAGGGGATGCGTGCCGGCGTGCGCCTCAACCGCGGGATGCGGGGGCGTGCGGGTTCTTCTCTCGTGTCGTGTGCAATCCGTTCCACGGCACGAGGGCTCGTCCTGCGGGTATCGGCTGTCCCGGGGGCAGGCGGGTGCGGGGTGCGGGGTCCGGGGTTACTGCGTGGTGGTGGCGGTGACGGTCCATGTCCCGGGCGGGGTGTCGTCCAGGCGCAGGTCGAAGGT
>NZ_JBHVPD010000189.1:0-5332 GCF_042887525.1 Kitasatospora sp. NPDC057936 | reverse complement strand
GAGGCCGACCGCCTGCGCCACGTCGTCGACCTGGTCCGCACCGAGGCCGCCGGCGTCCTCGGCCACGCCTCGCCGCAGGCCGTCGCCGCCGACCGGGACTTCCACGACCTCGGCGTGGACTCCCTCACGGCACTCGAACTGCGCAACCGCCTGACCACCGTCACCGGCCTGCGCCTGCCCGCGACCCTGGTCTTCGACCACCCGACCTCCGCCGTCCTCGGCGCACACCTGCTCGGCGTGCTCCTCGACGAGCAGGAAGCGGCGGACGGCGCCGCGCTGTTCGGCCAACTCGACCGCCTGGACGCGGCCCTGGCCGACGCGGACACCGACGAGGCGACCCGCAACGCGGTTTCCCTCCGGCTGCGCCGAATGCTGGAGAAATTGCGAAACCAGGACGCGCAGAATGCCGAGGACGCCATTGCGGAGCGGCTCGAAGCAGCGAGCGCGGACGAGGTCCTGGCCTTCATCGACAACGAGCTCGGCCGTCTGAGCGACCGCTGACCGACCCTGCCTCATCACAGGAAGGCACCATCCCCCATGTCGAACGACAGCAAGCTCGTTGACTACCTCAAGTGGGTCACGGCCGACCTGCACCAGACACGCCAACGACTGCTGGAGGCCGAGTCGGGCCGGCACGAGCCGATCGCCATCGTCGGCATGGCGTGCCGCCTGCCGGGCGGGGTGACCACCCCCGAGGAGCTCTGGCGGCTGGTCGCGGACGGGCAGGACGGCATCACCGGGTTCCCCGCCGACCGCGGCTGGGACATCGCGGCGCTGCTCGGCGAGGGCAGCGGCAGCAGCGCCGCGATCGAGGGCGGGTTCGTCGCGGCCGGCGAGTTCGACGCGGGTTTCTTCGGGATCTCGCCGCGCGAGGCCCTCGCGATGGACCCGCAGCAGCGCCTGCTGCTGGAGACGTCCTGGGAGGCCTTCGAGCGGGCGGGCATCGACCCAGCGGGCCTGCGCGGCACCCGCACCGGCGTGTTCGTCGGCACGGCGGGCGTCGACTACGTCGGCGTGGTGATGAACTCGGACGAGGACATGGAGGGCCACGCGACCACCGGCCTGACGGCGAGCGTGCTGTCCGGCCGGGTGTCGTACACCTTCGGTCTGGAGGGCCCGGCGGTCACCGTCGACACGGCGTGCTCCTCGTCGCTCGTGGCGATGCACCTCGCGTCGCAGGCGCTGCGGGCCGGCGAGTGCACGCTGGCCCTCGCGGGCGGCGTCACCGTGCTGTCGACGCCGATGAGCTTCTCCGGGTTCTCCCGGCAGGGCGGGCTGGCGCCGGACGGGCGGTGCAAGGCGTTCGCCGACGCGGCGGACGGGACGGGCTGGGCGGAGGGCGCGGGCGTCCTGGTGCTGGAGCGGCTCTCGGACGCCCGCCGCAACGGGCACCCGGTGCTCGCCGTCCTGCGCGGCTCGGCCGTCAACCAGGACGGCGCGTCGAACGGACTGACGGCGCCCAACGGCCCGTCCCAGCAGCGCGTCATCCGCCAGGCGCTGGCCGCCGCCGGGCTGTCGGCCGCCGAGGTCGACGCCGTCGAGGGTCACGGGACGGGCACGCCGCTCGGCGACCCGATCGAGGCCCAGGCACTCCTCGCCACCTACGGGCAGGACCGTGAACAGCCGCTCCTGCTCGGCTCGCTGAAGTCCAACATCGGCCACACCCAGGCCGCGGCCGGCGCGGCCGGCGTGATCAAGACGGTGATGGCGCTGCGGCACGGCGTGCTGCCGAAGACGCTGCACGTCGACGCGCCGTCCGCCGAGGTGGACTGGTCGGCGGGGGCCGTCGAGCTGCTCACCGAGGCCCGGTCCTGGCCGGAGGCGGACCGGCCGCACCGCGCGGGCGTGTCCGCGTTCGGGATCAGCGGCACGAACGCGCACGTGATCGTCGAGGAGGCCGTGGAGGAGGATGCCGCGGCCGATGACCCGTCGGTCGTGCCCGGCGTGGTGCCGTCGGTGGTCTCGGCGAAGTCGGAGGAGGCGCTCGACGCGCAGCTGGAGCGGCTCGCCGGAGTCGGCGGTTCCCCCGTGGACGTCGCCCTCGCGCTCGCGGGCCGCTCGCGGCTCGGGCACCGGGCGGTGCTGGTGGACGGGGTCGAGGTTGCGCGCGGGGTGGCGGGGGAGCGGTCGACGGCATTCCTGTTCTCGGGGCAGGGGTCGCAGCGGTTGGGGATGGGGCGGGAGTTGTATGCCCGGTTCCCGGTGTTCGCGTCGGCGTTCGATGCGGTGTGTGTCGCGATGGACGTGCCCTTGCGCGAGGTGGTGTGGGGTGACGACGCCGAGCTGCTGAATCGGACGGACTTCGCTCAGGCGGGGTTGTTCGCGGTCGGGGTGGCGCTGTTCCGGTTGCTCGAATCGTTGGGTGTGGAGCCGGAGTTCGTTGCGGGGCATTCGATCGGTGAGATCGCGGCTGCGCATGTGGCCGGGGTGTTCTCGCTGGAGGATGCCTGCACGCTGGTGAGTGCTCGTGGGCGTCTGATGCAGGCGCTGCCGTCCGGTGGCGTGATGCTGGCGGTGCAGGCTTCGGAGGACGAAGTCCTGCCGCTGCTGGGCGATTTCGTGTCGATCGCGGCGGTGAACGGTCCGACCTCCGTGGTCGTCTCGGGCTCTCTCGAAGCGGTCGCGGTGATCGAGGCACACTTCGCCGACCGCAAGACCACGCGGCTGAAGGTCTCGCACGCGTTCCACTCGCCACTGATGGATCCGATGCTGGAGGACTTCCGCGAGGTCCTCAACGGGCTGACGTACCAGGCCCCTTCGATCCCGCTGGTCTCCAATCTGACCGGCTCCCTGGGCGAGGACGTCACGACCCCCGACTACTGGGTGCGTCACGTCCGTGAGGCCGTCCGTTTCGCCGACGGCCTCGACGCCCTGCGCGCAGCCGGCGCCACGGCCTTCGTCGAGCTCGGTCCGGACGGTGTCCTCGCCGCCCTCGCCCAGCACGAGTCGGACGCCCCCGCCCTGCCGCTGCTGCGCCGTGACCGGCCCGAGGAGCAGACCCTCGTCACCGCCCTGGCCCGCCTGCACGTCACCGGCGTTTCCGTCGACTGGGCCCGGCTGTTCGAGGGCACCGGCGCCCGCCGCGTCGACCTGCCGACGTACGCCTTCCAGCACGAGCGCTACTGGCCGCGCCCGTCCCGCCGCATCGGCGACGTGACCGGCGCCGGCCTCTCGCCCGCCGAGCACCCGCTGCTGGGCGCGACCGTCGCGCTCGCGAACGCCGAGGGCACGCTGCTGACCGGCCGGCTGTCGCTGAAGGCGCAGCCCTGGCTGGGCGACCACCGGGTGGGCGGCGTGGCCGTGTTCCCGCCGACGGGGTTCCTGGAGCTGGCCGTCCGCGCCGGTGACCAGGTGGCCTGCGACCGGGTCGAGCGGCTGACGCTCGCCGAGCCGCTGGTGCTGCCCGAGGACGGCGCCGTCGTCGTCCAGATCCAGGTGGACGCCCCGGCGGCCTCCGGCGCCCGCCCGGTGCGGATCTTCTCCCGGCCGGATGCCGACTCCGACGCCGAGTGGACGGAGCACGCCTCGGGCGAGCTCGTCCGCGGCGAGCGCACCGCCGACTTCGACGCCTCGGTCTGGCCGCCGAAGGGCTCGGTCGTCGCCGACCTGACCGGGATCCGGGAGGAGGCGGACCTCGGTCCGGCCTTCGACGGGCTGCGGTCGGTCTGGCGGCGCGGCGAGGAGACCTTCGTCGAGGCGGCCCTGCCGGGCGACGCGGCCGACGAGGCCGCCGGGTTCGGCGTGCACCCGGCGCTGCTGGCGGCCGTGGTGCGGGCGGACGGCCAGGGGCTGGTGCCGGTCGCGTGGTCCGGGGTGTCGCTGCACGCCTCGGGCGCGTCCGTGGTGCGTGCGCGGATCGTGCGGACGGGCGAGGAGACGCTCGCGCTCGCCGTCGTGGACGCCGCCGGGGAGCCGGTGCTGTCGGCCGAGGCCGTGACGCTGGCCGAGCCGGCCGCCGTGGTGCAGGGAGCGGCCGCGGCGGGCTCGCTGCTGCGGCTGGAGTGGGTGCCCGCGCCGTCGCGTGCGGGTGAGCGCGTGACGGCGGTGACGCTGGGCGCGGACGTGCCGTCGTTCGCCGACCTGACCGACGACGTGCCGGGTGCCGTGGTGGTCCCGGTGGCGGGCGGTTCGACGCCCGAGCGGGTGCACGAGGTGACGGCATGGTCGCTGGGCCTGGTCCAGGAGTGGCTGGCGGAGCCGCGGTTCGCGGACACGCGCCTGGTGTTCGTCACCCGGGGTGCGGTCGACGAGGTGTCGGACCTCGCCGGTGCTGCCGTGTGGGGCCTGGTGCGGGCGGCCGAGTCGGAGAACCCGGGCCGGTTCGTGCTCGTGGATGCGGACGGCGAGCTCCCGCTGGACGCGGTGCTCGCCGTGGGTGAGCCGCAGGTGGTGGTCCGCGACGGCGTCGTCCGGGTGGGCCGGCTGGCCCGGGTGGCTCCTGGCGAACCCTCGACGGGCTGGGGCACGGGCACCGTGGTGATCACGGGTGGCACCGGCGGTCTGGGTCGTCTCGTCGCCCGGCATCTCGTCACCGAACACGGCGTGCGGGAACTGCTGTTGCTCAGCCGCCGTGGTGGCGCGTCCGAATTGGTGGAGGAGCTGGCGGGGCTGGGTGCCCGTGCGGAGGTCGTGGCCTGTGACGCGGCCGACCGCGAGGCGCTCGCGCAGGCTCTGGACGGCCGGACGATCACGGGTGTCGTGCACGCGGCCGGTGTGCTGGACGACGGCATCGTCACCGCGCTGACCCCCGAGCGCCTGTCGACCGTTCTCCGTCCCAAGGTCGATGCCGCCTGGAACCTGCACGAGCTGACCAAGGACCAGGACCTCAAGGCCTTCGTCCTGTTCTCCTCCATCTCGGGTGTGATGGGTACGGCCGGTCAGGGCAACTACGCCGCGGCCAACGTCTACCTGGACTCCCTCGCGCACTGGCGCCGCCACCAGGGCCTGCCCGCCCAGTCCCTGGGCTGGGGCGCCTGGATGCCCACCGCCGGTATGACCGGGACCCTCTCGGAAGCCGACCTGCACCGCCTCCACGCCTCCGGCGTCCCGCCCCTCACCGAGGAGGACGGTCTCGCGCTGCTCGACGCCGCGATGGCCGTCGACGAGCCGTACCTGGTCGCGACCGGCCGCATGGCCACCGGCGCCCGCCCGCGCGGCGAGGTGCCGACGATGTTCCGCGCCCTGCTGCCCGGCGGGCGCCGCACGGCCTCCGCGACCGGCACCGGCGCCGCCACCATGACGGCCCTCGCCGCCCGCCTCTACGAGCTGCGCGAGGCCGACCGCCTGCGCCACGTCGTCGACCTGGTCCGCACCGAGGCCGCCGGCGTCCTCG
>NZ_JBHVPD010000188.1:0-5678 GCF_042887525.1 Kitasatospora sp. NPDC057936 | reverse complement strand
CCGCTACGAGAAGACCGCCACCGTCTACCAGGCCGGACTCCACATCGCGGGCATCTTCATCTGGTCCGCCCGCTGATCCGAAAGAAAGTCCCTAGGCCTGTGTCTGGGCTGGGGTGGCCTGGGAGGCCGGCGAGCGGCGGCTGGTGAGCGGCGAAGTGCGGTATTGCGAGCGCAGGCCGCCCGGAGGGGCCGGAAGGTCGGCGGTGGTGATCTCGCTGAACGGGTCCGGGGTGGCTGACTTCCAGGGATGCGTTGAAGTACTCATGCACCATGGTTGCGCCGATTCACCTTACTTGTTTGATGCCGTCATGGTGTCATTGCTTCATGCTCTATGGTGTGCCATCGCTGCAGGACATCGACCAGTCCGTCCTCGCGGAGATCGACGAGATGCGCGACCGGTTGCGTCTCCATCTGCGCACTTCACGTCGCTGGGAAGGGCAGCTGCGGCGTAATCTCACGGCGCGGGCGATCGCAGGATCGAACACGATCGAGGGCTACGCTGCGAGCCTGTCGGACGTCGAGGACATCATGGTCGGCGAAGCGCCGATCGATGCGAACGACACCGTCACGGCCGAGATTGAGGGCTATCGGCAGGCGATGACCTACATCCAGCGCCTCGCCGAAGCGGGCGACGACTTCGCCTACAGCAAGGGCCTGCTCAACGCGCTGCACTTCATGATGCAGGGCCACCACCTGATCAAACGGCCCGGCTGGTGGCGTACCGGGCCGGTGTTCGCGACCTCGGCCGAGGACCCCACCATCGCGGCGTACACCGCTCCCGACGCTGAGCAGGTGCCGGCACTGGCCGGCGAGCTGGTGGAGTGGCTGAACGGCGGCGACCTGGACGCGCCGGGACTCGTGCGGGCGTCGATGGCGCACCTGAACCTGGTGGCGATCCACCCGTGGTCGGACGGGAACGGGCGGATGTCCCGCGCCCTGCACACCCTGGTCCTGGCCCGTGAGGGGATCATGGCGCCGGAGTTCTCCAGCATTGCCGTCGAGCAGCGCGGCTGGCCCGACCGCATGCTCTACGCCCTCTACCCCGCGGCCATGGGCAACCGCGTCCGCCGCGCCACCTACCAGACCGACGCCGAACTCAGCGAGCAGCAGGCCCAACGCGACATCCGCGAACTCGTCCGCGCGGGCTGGCTCACCGCCAAGGGCGAAGCCCAGGGCCGCTACTACACCGCCGGCCCTGATCTCCCCGAGGAGATCGCGCGCGGAATCCGCGAGCCCCGGCCGCTGCGCGACCCGTACGCGTATCTGCGAAATGCCGCTCAGGCGAGACCTCCGTCGAGGTAGAGACCCGCCCGCAGTACGAACATGCGGTCCGCTCTGGCGGGGGTCTGGGCTGCGCTCTGCGGGGTCCCAGACACGGGTGTTGCGCTGAGGTTGTCCACCCGCCCCGCGAAGGTTGCCTGGTCCGGGCATCGGCCGAGCCTTCCTGGTGGTCAGCGGTTGCTGGGGGCCGCTTCCTCATGTCGACGTCCGATTGAGGGATGCGGGTGGGATAGCTAATGCGAATATTCGTAGTTGAGGCGGTGTGGTGCGTTGCATCGGACGGCTGTGGTCTTGTGGCAGAGCTGGCGATAGGCGGCGTCGGCGGTGGTGCTGTCGAGGGACTCGGGAGTGCGGTCGAGGGGCTTGCGTTGGCTTGAATCAGGGATGGTGAGCGGACAGTGCCGACTACCCCGCCTCGCAACCGGCCTCCACCAGGAAGGGGCTCGGCTGCCCGGTCCACGAGACGTACAGGCCGTCCCGTGCCCGGGTGCAGGCGACGAACAGCAGACAGCGTTCCGCGGCGAGGTCGGCCTCGTGCTGGAGGCAGTCGACCTCCTCCGGGGTGATGGCCGAAGGGTTCGGCAATGCACGGTCGTTGACGCCGACGACGGCGGTGTAGCGGTATTCGAGCCCCTTGAACGTGTGCATGGTGCCCACATTGACCGCCTCGTCCGTGCGGGTGGCTCCCGCGCGGATCCGGCTGGCGGGGATCCCGGCCGCGATCAGGCGGTCCGTGGCCTTCTCGCAGGTCTTGTTGAACCGTGCGCAGACGCCGATCTCCCCGTACGCGGCGCCGCTGTCCAACCACTCACGCACCTGCTCGACCAGGGCATCGAGTTCGGCCTCCGCCGTCTTCGCCGAGCGGACGCGCGGTCCGGAGCCGTGCAGGGCAGAGCTGTACCCGATCAGGGTGTCGTGCCGTCCGCTGTCGGCCAGTTCGGCGTAGGGGCGGCCGAGCAGAAGTCCCGTCGTCCAGCTCAGGATCTCCTGGGTGGAGCGGTAGTTCTTGCGCAGCTTGGTCGAACGGCCGACGACGTTGATGCCGAGGGTTCTCAGTGACACCCGATTGTCGTAGATCCGCTGGTGAGGGTCGCCCGCGATGAACAGGTCATCGGGGCGCCGCGGGACGGCCGCGCGGAGCATCCGCCACTGGGCCGGATGGAGGTCCTGGGCCTCGTCGATGACGACGTGCCGGTAGCACGGCCCTTGCGCGGCCAACAGGTCGGTGGCCTCCACGCAGGTGCCCAGGTACGTGCGCAGCCCGTCCTCGGTCAGGCGTCGGGTGAACTCCTCCACGGTCCGCCACACCAGCGGCCGGGCGGAGGACGGCAGCGCGCTGCCGCGGCCCCGGCGTTCGCAGCGTTCGTACTCCTCCAGGCTGCGGATGTCCTGGGCGAGGACGACGTGCTTGTACTCCTGGGCCAGGAACTGCGGGGTACCGGTGAAGCCGGTGGCTTCCGCGGCCCGTTCCCACCGGGCCGTCTCCTGGAACCCGGTGAGCGGCCGACGCGAGGTGTTGACCAGGCGCCCGGCGAAGGCGTCGACGGTCACGATGTCCACCCGGTCGCGCAGGTCGGGGTCGTCGACCAGCAGGAATAGCCCTTCGTTAAGGGAGCCAACGAGGGCGTTGGTGAAGGTGGTGAGCAGGATGCGGTTGCCGTCGCGCAGGTGCCGAAGCAGATGCCGCACCCGGTGAAGGGCGACGACGGACTTCCCGGTGCCGGGCCCGCCGGTCACCTGCGCGGGGCCGGAGTACGACGGACGGTAGGCGATCTTGTGCTGGGCGGGGTGCAGGAAGATCCGCCAGGCGGCGAACGGCTTGTCGAGGATGTCGCGCAGTTCGTCGGCGTCCGTGACGACGGCGATCCGGGTGCGGGTGTGCGCGATGGCGGTCGCATAGTCGGTGGTGTCGACGGGCTCTTGCGACGCAGCGTCGGCCAGCGCCGGCACGACGACTTCCTGCCACGTCTGCTCGACACTCGCCCCGAGGGCGAGGTGTTCCAGCACCTTGTACTGGTCCGGCGGGAAGAACCGCCCGAAGACGTCGAGCTGTTCCAGGCTGGTCAGCACGCGCGCCTGGGTGAGAGTGGTCGCGTCGATACCGAGAGCGGCCATCTCCCCGTCGGAGACCTTGGCGAAGAGCCGCTGCTCCTCTGCGGGTGCGATGCGCTGGTAGGTGGGGGTCAGCTCCTCCAGGGTGGCGATCTCACGGAGCTCCACGGCGCCGGTGATGGCGTTGATGGTCGCCTTCTGCTTCACCGCCCACTCGGTGGCGTCGTCGTGCGGGCCGACCCGGAGCAACACGAAGGTGTCCCCGGTCTCGGGCGCGAGGACCACGCCGCGGTATCCCTGGGTGATCCGGATGGTCCGGATCTGCCGGTCCCTGGCGCCCTTCAGGGATTCCAGCTTCAGGCCCGGATCCTTGAAGAGTTGGTCGAGGGTGAGTCGCTCGAACTTCTCCCAGGCGTCGAACACGCCGTTCCTGACGTGCTTCTCGAGCTTCTCCAATTGCTGACAGAAGGCTCTGTCGAGGGCGAGGTGCGGCATGGCGGGATTCTAGGCGGCCGCGGCATGGCAGCACGCTTCGAACGGCCGTTTACCTGCTTCCGGTCGTCCGCTGCCGGTCACTCGCCGTCCAGTTCGCGGTGGAGCATGGCCAGGACCTCCGCGGCCTCGGCGGCCACGTCGTGGTGCGGGCCGTGGACGAGCGCGACGTCCTCGTACAGGGCCGCCAGACATGCCCGGGCCTCCTCCGGGTTGCCCTGGCTGAGCAGCAGCATGCCGATGTCGCGGCGCAGTTCCACAGCCGCGTCGCTGACGTCGCTCTCGACGGCCCGTTCCATGTCGAGGACCCCCTGCAGCTCTGCCAGCGCCTCGGTCACCTGGCCGAGTTCGCCGCGGCAGCGGGCTGCCTGGGCGCGGCAGTCCCGGGCGGCCTCGTCGGTCGGTCCGTTGATGCGGCTGTAAGCCTCGGCCAGCGCCTCAAACTCGGGCAGGGCCGCCCGGTGGTCGCCCGCCAGCTGCCGACTGACCGCTCGATGGCGCCGCATCCGGAGAACGGCCTTGTTCTCGGCGCCCAGGGCTCGCGCCAGCGGCTCGATCATCTCGCCCGCGATCTCGGCGGCCTGCGTGTAGCGCTCTTCCTCCATGAGGGCGATGTAGTGCTCGTCGACCTCCCGCACTTGGGCCCGCAGCTGCTCCCGCTCGGACGGCGAGACCACGTGCTTGGCGGCCCGGCCCGTGGTATCCGGGGTGACGCGGAGACGGCTCTCGGCCCGGGCGCGGGGTGCGTAGGGGCGGCGGTAGAGCCCGGTCGGGTCCGGCACTCCGGTCGGCCCGGCCTCCCTGAGGGCGGAGGGCTCCCCAGGTGCGGGCAGGAACGGCATCAGCCGCTCGTAAACCTCCTGCACGTCCGCCGGCCGGCTCTCCGGCGTCTTGCGGAGCAGATGCAGGACCAGTGCTTCCAACTCCTCCGGTACGTCGGCGCGCAGGCCTCGCAGTGGGGTGGGCGCGGTTCGGACGTGCTGGTCCATCAGCTCGAACTCGCTGCGTGCGTTGAACAGCGGCTTTCCGCAGAAGAGTTCGTGGAGGACGCAGCCGAGGGCGTAGAGGTCGGTGCGCGGGGTGACCCGGGTGCCGCGCACCTGCTCGGGTGACATGTACCGGTGGGTGCCGATCGGCCGACCGGTGGCCGTCAGCCTGGTGACGTCGGTCTGCAGGATCGCCGCGACGCCGAAGTCGAGGACCTTCACCGTGCCGTCCCGCGCGACCAGGATGTTGGACGGCTTGAGGTCGCGGTGCACCACGGGCACGTCGTGTGCGTACGACAGCACGGTGGCGACCTGCGCGGCGACGGCCACCGCCCAGCTGACGGGGAGGGGCCGATCCGCGTGCACGTACCGGGTGAGGGGGACGCCCTCCACCAGCTCCATAACGAGGAACAGGTGTTCGTAGGTGCTGTTGAGGACGGCGTCGTACACCTGCGGCACACCCGGGTGCTGGATGCGGGCGGTGATCCGTGCCTCGCGGCGGAAGCGCTTTTCGAGTTCCTCGGACAGTCCGGGGGTGGCGGCGATGGCCTGCGGTCGGATCCGTTTCACGGCGACCGGCCGGTCCAGCACCGCGTCGTAGCCCCGCCACACGTCGCCCATGCCGCCGTTGTCGAGCTGTTCCAGCAGCTCGTAGCGGCCCGCGATCGGTTTGTTCGGCATCTGTCCCCGCCCCGCGTCCTGCACTTGCGCTCGCTCTTCTCCCTGAGCCCTGTTCGTCGCAGTCAGTCTCTCCGGGAAGGGATCGCGGCGTCTAGGGTCTGTTTTGGAAGGTCATCGGACTTGATGCCAGGCTCATCGGATGGGGCGTGGGGATCTGTCGGATGGCCAGTGGGCTGTGCTGGAGCC
>NZ_JBHVPD010000187.1:0-5822 GCF_042887525.1 Kitasatospora sp. NPDC057936 | reverse complement strand
CGACATCGCGTCCACGGGCCCCTCCCCCCGCCGGGCGGCACGGCGCCCCATACCCGGCCGCGGTGGGGGCGCCCCCCCTTCGCGGCGCCCCCCCCGCGTCCGGGGCTGCACCGTTCGCAGCAATCCGCGCCCCGCGCGCAGCTCACGTGCGCGTCACATGCGCGAGATCCTCAGGTACCGCTTGAGGTCCGGCAGGCTCTGCCAGACCAGCGCGCCGATCCCGGCCAGCAGGGCGGCGCAGAACAGTTTCCTCAGCATGGTGTCGTCTCCTTCTCCGGCTGCGCGGCCTCGTCCACGACCCGCAGGACCACTTGGACCGCCTCTTCCACGGCGGCGGCGACCGGGGCGCTCAGCCCGATGCCCTCTTCCAGCGACGCCGGCTCGCAGCCGACCACCAGCACCCGTCCGGGCGGCTCGCCGCCGGTGCCCGCGGCGAGCGTGGCGAGCAGGCCGAGCACGGCGTCGGGCCCCATCCGGTGCCCGTCCAGCAGCGGCGCCTCCAGCGGCTCGGCGGCCGCCTCGATGAGGTAGACGGTGCCGGGCACCCCGCCGCGGCAGGTGGCGTCCACCAGCACGGCGGTCCGGTAGCCGTCGAGCAGCCGGTAGGCGAGGTCCACGCCGCGCACGCCGACGTCGACCACCTCGACGCCGTCCGGCACCGGGTGGGCGGCGAGCCGCCGGACGGTCTCGACCCCGAAGCCGTCGTCGCCGAGGAAGATGTTCCCCACCCCGGCCACCAGCACCTTCGGGCCGCTCACGACTCCTCCAGCGGGGTGACCTCGTCGGGCTGGAAGTAGCGGAAGCGCCCCTGCGCCCGCCACAGGTCCGCGCCCGGGTCGTCCTCCACCGTGACGGCCAGGTGCACCGAGCCGTCCACGTCGTGCAGCACGGCCTCGACGACGCCCGTCCGCCCGGCCAGGAACAGGTCCTGGGCGTCGGTGCGGCGCCGTCCGGGCCGCAGCAGCACCCGGCTGCCGGCGGCGACGGCACGGCCGTCGACCAGCACCTCGTCCCGCTCGGGGTCGACCGCCGGATCGTTGCCCGGGTCCCACCAGGGCTGCTCCGCATCGGCGGAGGAGATCTCGCGCAGCCCGCGGATGGCCCCGTGCAGGCGCTCCAGCACCTCGGGCGGCATCGACTCGGCGAGGTCGATCACGGCACCGGCCCGTTCGTCGGTGCCCCGCGCCTCCCGCTTCTCCTCGTCCGTGAGGGCCGCGGTGCGCAGCGCGAGGATCTCGTCGATCTCGGTCGCGTCGTACAGCGTGCCGAGGCTCTCCGGGGCCACCCGCGGGTGGTCCTCCAGGATGATCGGCGAGGAGAGGATCACCTTGCACCCGCCGTCCGCTCCGGCCAGGACGGGCCACGTCTGCTCGTTGCGGCACCGCTCGACGGCCGCACGCGCCCACTCGGGCGGGTCGGTGACCGACAGGAACCGGCCGTGCTCCAGCCCGAGCAGCAGGTGGGCGGAGACCAGGGCGCGCGGCAGCGCCTCCTCACGCGGTGTGCGCCGGCGCGGCATCCAGGTGGACGCGTTCTCCACGACGGCCGTGAGGCGCTGCGCGCGGTAGGGGCCCGGCAGCTCCTCGGTCCTCAACCGCACGACGCCGTCGACCTGTTCGCGCCGCCGGACGAGGCGTCCGACGGCGGTGCCGTCCTCGCGCAGCAGCTCGGTCTCGCCGACGCCCGGCAGGCGGAACCCGTGCTGTACCCCCTCG
This sequence comes from Kitasatospora sp. NPDC057936, assembly GCF_042887525.1. Taxonomy (NCBI): domain Bacteria; kingdom Bacillati; phylum Actinomycetota; class Actinomycetes; order Kitasatosporales; family Streptomycetaceae; genus Kitasatospora; species Kitasatospora sp. NPDC057936. The sequence continues at coordinate 4,107 of NZ_JBHVPD010000187.1, read as the reverse complement.
CCCATCAACTCCTCGACCGGCACGAGGAGTTCGATCCGCTCCTCGACGGCCTCGTCCCACTCGACGAGCACCCGGTCGGCCAGCTCCAGCCGCTCCACCGGTTCGAACCCGCCGGTGGCGGTGGCCTGTTCGACGGTGCGCCGCTGGACGCGCAGGAAGCGCAGCTCGACCGCGAGCCGGTCGTCCTGCCGCGCCTCCATGACGCACTCGGTGCGCTGGTGGGAGTGCTCGCCGCCCTGCGCGGTGTACTCCGGCGGCACCAGGACGCCGAACTGCCAGCGCAGCCGGTTCTTGGCCGCCGAGGCGCGGTACGGGTAGAGCACGTAGCCCTCCAGCAGCACGGCGTCGGCGATCTGCCGCGCCCCGGCGAAGCCGCTCTCGATCGATTCCGGAAACCCGCTCACCGGAGCGCCTCCTCGACGGCCGCCGCCGCGAGCAGCTCGCGCACCGTCGCCTCCCACGAGGGCAGGGCCCGCCGGGAGCGGTAGGCCAGCAGGTCGTCCATCACGTCGTCGGGCAGGCGCAGCCAGGCGCAGCCGGGGAAGTGCTGGTCGATCGCCTCGCGCCAGACCCGCACCGGCATCCGCACCCGGGCCTCCTTGTCCCAGGGCACGGGGGTGACCTGGAAGCCGCCGGGGCCGGCGAAGGCGGTGCCGGAGAAGAGCAGCAGGAGCGGCACCTCGCCGCCGTCGAGCGCCCGGAAGTAGCGGGCGGAGGCCACCTCCAGGTCGTAGCTGCACGGCACGGCGAGATCGGCCTCGGTCTCGCCGGTGAAGCCGGGCACGAGCAGCGGCACGGTGGCGAGCTGGATCGGGTTGAGCGTGGTCGCCCAGCGCTCCCGCTCGCCGAACAGGTCGCCCAGCCGCCCGCCCTCGGCCTCGGCGTACGACCGGCGGCCCGGTTCGATCCGCAGCTGGCACTGGAGGGCGAGGGCGTGCACCCGGGTGTCGGCCGGCGCCGTGATGCGCAGCCGGAACACCAGTGTCGGCGCGGCCGCGTACGGGTCGGAGCGCACACCGGTGCACGCGAAGCCGAGCGGCATCATGCCGTCACCTCCGTGGGCAGCGGGCGGGCCCGGTCGGCGAGCCGGCCGAAGAACGCGTCGAGTTCGGCCCGCGCCTCGGCGCCGCCGTCGAAGCCGTGCCAGCACAGCCGCAGCCGGCCGACCAGCTCGTAGCAGACGTCGATCGGCACCAGGTAGCACTCGACGCGGCCGTCGGTGCGGCGCAGCAGCAGCGCCTCGACGTCGGGTTCGAGGGCGGCGGCCAGTCGGCTCCCGCCGAGGACGCGCTCCCAGGCGTCCTCGTCCAGCTCGCTCTCGGTGGCGCCGGCCGGGCCGGGGTAGAAGGCGAGGAGCTGGTCGAGCACGGCGTTGCGGAACAGGAACGCGGTGCCGACGGGGATCCCGAGCACCGACCACAGCCGCTCGTCGACAGCGCCGTCCGGGTCGGCGAGGTAGCGGTCGGGCACGGTGCGAAAGCGCCCGCCGGCCGCGCCGGGCTGCTGGAACAGCAGGCCGCACGCGGTGCAGGTGCAGGCCAGGGCGCGCTCCTCGACGTCCACCAGGTGGCGGTGGCCGGGCGGCAGGTCGCGGCCGCAGAAGCCGCACTGCTCGGGGCGCGGCGGCGCCGGCTCGCGCAGCCGGCGCAGCAGGGCGGTCCCGTCCCGGGAGACCCTCCGGGTGTTCATCGCGCCTCCGCGGGCTGCTGCGGGCGGGCGCCGATCTGGAGCAGCTGCGGGGCGCGCTCCAGCTCGACGGCCGTCACCTCGGGGGCGTGGCAGGCGAGGACGGCCTCGACGTCCTGGTCGGAGCAGCCGCAGCCGGAGGCCGTCCGGCGCAGCCGCAGGGCGCCGGTGGCCGGTTCGAAGCCGAGCACCTCGACCCGCTCGGGCAGGGCCGCGAGCGCCCGGTCGATCCGGGCGGTCACGTCCTCGGGGTGCAGGTCGTGCAGGAGCAGCAGCCCCGCGACGGCGGGGTCGTCCAGCATCCGCTCCAGGGCGGGCGGGGCGAGCGCCGGCACCAGCCTGGCCAGGCCCTCGCCGTAGAACTCCATGAGGTCGCGCACGAGTTGCTCGCCCGCCTCCTCGGCGCCGCTGCCGGCCAGGGCGTCCAGGGCCTCCTGGATCCGCAGCCCGGTCTGCTCGGCCGTCATGCGGTGAGCCCGCTCAGGCCGGTGGGCACGTGCATGGTCTGCACGGTGCGCCCGCCGCCGACGTACATGTGCACGCCGCAGGGCAGGCAGGGGTCGAAGCTGCGCACGGCGCGCATGATGTCGATGCCCTTGAAGTTCTCCGGGGAGTTCTCCTCGAAGATCGGCGTGTTCTGCACCGCGTCCTCGTACGGGCCGGGCGTGCCGTAGCTGTCGCGCACGCTCGCGTTCCACGGGGTCGGCGGGTACGGGTGGTAGTTGGCGATCTTGCCGTCGCGGATGACCATGTGGTGCGAGAGCACGCCGCGCACGGCCTCGGTGAAGCCGCAGCCGATCGACTCGTCCGGCACCTCGAAGCGCTCCCAGGTCTGGCTGCGCCCGGCGCGGACCTCGTCGAGCGCCTTCTCGGCGAAGTGCAGGGCGGCGGCGGCCGCGTACGCCTGGAAGTAGGTGCGGGCGCGGTTGCGCTCGATGGCGTTGCTCCACTGCGGGATCTTCCACTCGAAGGTGACCTCGGGCTTGGTCATCGAGCGGGGCAGGTTGATCTTGACGCTGTGTCCGGTGGCCTTGATGTAGCCGATGTCGACGAGGCCGGACAGCGCGGTGGACCACAGGCGGGCGATCGGGCCGCCGCCGGTGTCGAGGGCGAGGTGGTCCTTGCCGTCGAACCAGCGCGGGGACATCACCCAGCTGTACTTGTCGTCGAAGTTCCGCTTCTGCGGCTGCGGGATGGTGTGCTGGTTCCACGGGTGGCGCGGGTCGACCGGGTTGCCGAGCGGGTCGTGGGTGACGAACAGCTCCTTGCCCTGCCAGTCCTCGTAGTAGGAGCTGCCGAGCAGGATGCGGATGCCGAGGTTGATCTGGGTGAGGTCGTTGGTGACGAGCTTGCCGTCCACGACGACGCCGGGGGTGACGAACATCCGCCGGCCCCAGTCCGTCATGTTGCGGTACGTGAAGTCGCAGTGGTCCGGGTCGTTGAGGCTGCCCCAGCAGCCGAGCAGGACGCGGCGGCGGCCGACCTCCTCGTAGCCGGGCAGCGCCTGGTAGAAGAAGTCGAAGAGGTCGTCGTGCAGCGGCACGACCTTCTTCATGAACTCGACGTAGCGCATCAGCCGGGTCAGGTAGTCGGTGAACAGCTGCACCGTCGCGACGGTGCCGACGCCGCCCGGGTAGAGCGTGGAGGGGTGCACGTGGCGGCCCTCCATGAGGCAGAACATCTCCCGGGTGTAGCGGCTGACCTGCAGCGCCTCGCGGTAGAACTCGCCCTCGATCGGGTTGAGCGAGCGCATGATGTCGGCGATCGTCTTGTAGCCGTGGTCGCGGGCGTGCGGGGCCTCGGTGCGCTCGGCCAGCTCCAGGACGCCCGGGTTGGTCTCCTTGACCATCTTCTCGCAGTAGTCGACCCCGACCAGGTTCTCCTGGAAGATGTTGTGGTCGAACATGTACTCGGCGGCCTCGCCGAGGTTGATGATCCACTCGCCCAGGTGCGGGGGCTTCACGCCGTAGGCCATGTTCTGCGTGTAGACCGAGCAGGTGGCGTGGTTGTCGCCGCAGATCCCGCAGATCCGGCTGGTGATGAAGTGCGCGTCGCGCGGGTCCTTGCCGCGCATGAAGACGCTGTAGCCGCGGAAGACGGACGAGGTGCTGTAGCACTCCGCGACCCTCTTCTGCTTGAAGTCGATCTTCGTGTGGATGCCCAGGCTGCCCACGATCCGGGTGATCGGGTCCCAGGACATCTCGGTCAGGCCGCTGCCGTCGCCGGAGGCCCTGGTCGTCGGTGTTGCCATCGTGTGTGTCGTGCCCTTCTGTCGTGGCCTGCTTGGGTGGGGAGGTGGGCGGGGCGGCGACGGGCCGCGCACCCCGGGCGGGGTGCGCGGCCCGCCCGCGGCCCCACGGCGGGCGGGAACCAGTCTCTTATAAAAAAAAACGAGCCCACCAGACCGACCATTATATTTAT
>NZ_JBHVPD010000186.1:0-6160 GCF_042887525.1 Kitasatospora sp. NPDC057936 | reverse complement strand
TCCGGGCCTGCCCGGAGCGCGCCGCCGGGAAAGCGTGAAAGCCGAACCGGCTTCTTCCAGAATCGCCATAGTCCACCCCGCGAGCTAGCGGTCAGGTGAGTACGACGCTGCAGGTGAACGACGATGAGCCGAGCGGAGCCCTCATTCAGGCCGCGACGCCGAGCTCGTGGCGGGTTCGGTGGAGGAATTCGCGGACGGCGGCCTCCCGACGCCAGGGGGTGAGAGCGGCGTTGAACTCGCGGACGTAGTCCAGAGCCCGGCTCGACTGGACGCGGGCGAGGATGCCGACGGCCTGGTTGCCGAGTGCAAGACCTTGGTCCAAGTTGTTGCTCTGGAGATGGGCGGTCCCGACGATCGCGAGGCGCATGCCGACGGAGCGGGTGAACACTCCAGTCGGCATGGCGGCCGCTTGGGCGTTCCAGGTCAGGGCCTCCTTCGGCCTCCTGAGATCGCGGAAGACCTCGGCGGCGTCGGCCGAAAGCCGGGCGTGGTGATAGAAGTCGATCCAGGCTGGCTCATCGGCGCTGTCGCAGGTCTGGCTCAGCAGACCCTCGGAGGCGGCCAGGGCTGCCGAGGCGGCCCTGGCGTTGTTGTCGCGGGCGTGTGCCCGGGCCTCGATGAGTTTGGTGAAAGCCAGCACCCGGGGGGCGGCGTGGCCCTTTGCCCGTTCGAAGGCTCCCTGGGTCATGTCGATGGCCTCGTTGGCGAAGCCCCTCAGCAAGGTCTGCATCGCCATGGTGGTGAGCACGTAGCAGCCGAGCTGTACGTCGCCGCCCGCCCGGGCGAGGCGGAGGGCCTGGATGAAGTGCCGCTGGGCGACGTCGTGCTGACCGACGTCGAAGGCGGTCCAGCCCGCCAGGCGGGACAGCTCGGCAGTCACCGAGAACAGCTCGCGGCCCACCTCGTCGCTGAACGAGCCGTTCAGCAGTGGCACAGCCCGCTCCTGCAGGCAGGCCGTCACCGAGTTCGCCTTCCAGTTCCCGCCGCCGTACTTCGAGTCCCAGCGGCGGGCGTCGTCGGCGGCATCCCGCAGTTCGGAGAGGTCGGCGGTGCCGACCCTGCCACTGCCGCGATGCGAGGAGGTGTCGTCGGCCGGGCTCACCAGCCACCGGGTCACCGGGGTCGTGAACGAGGCAACGGCGAAGCTGGATCCGGCGAGGAAGTCGCGGCGGTTCACGGAACTCCAGAACGAAGTGGCGACGCGCACGGCGTCGGCGGGCTCTCGCGGAAAATCCAACCCCACCGCGGCGTCCGGTGTCTCCGCATCCGCCATACCGATCTCCGCCAACTGCACAGGCCGGCCGAGCCGTTCGCCGATCGCCCGGGCCAGAAGCCTGGGCACCGGCCAGTCGGGGACCATGCCCCGCCGACACCAGTTCGCGACCGAGGTGTGCGTATACGTGGTGGTCAGCCCAGCTTCGCGGGCCAGCTGGTTCACGCGATGGGCCAGCGACTTGTGGCTGGCGCCCTCGCACTTGTCGATCATCCGGGCCAGCGCGTCGTTCGGCGGCTTGGCCCGGCGGGTGGTCGACGCCACAGCGTCCCCCTCAATCCGTTCCCCGGCTGGGCGCGGGGAGTCGTACTCGACTGGGCACGAGAAGAATTCATACGCCCGGCACCTGACGCCGGATCACCGAGGGTATTGCCTCCACTCCTCGCAGTGAACCGCTTTCGCGAGTTGTGAGCCCCCTTGCGAGCCCTGCCCGCACCGTCCGCCAGACGGTTGCCTGGTGTTCCGGGCCTTCGCCGGGACCTGGGAAGACATCCTTCCGGCGGAGGCCACCACCGATTCACGCTCGGGGGTGACAACCAGATGTGCGGAATCGCAGGACTGGCCGGCGCCGACGCCGTCCGCCACCAGACCACCGTCGCCGCGATGGGGCTCGCTCAGCACCACCGCGGCCCGGACGGCACCCGGCACCTCACCTCGGCCGACGGCCGGGCAGTGCTGTCCATGAACACCCTGCTGATCGTCGACACCGCCGCCAACCCCGGCCCCTACCAGGACCCGACCAACGGCATCGTCCTCACCTTCAACGGCGAGATCTACAACTACCGGCAGGCCGCTGCGGCCTGGGGCATCCCGCTGGAGCTCGGCGAGACCGACGCCCACCTGGTCCTGCGGGCCTGGGCAAAGCTCGGCCCAGGCTGCCTCGCCGGCCTGGACGGCATGTTCGCCCTGGCCGTCTATGACCCGCGTGAGGGACAGCTGTTCCTGGCCCGGGACCGGCTCGGGGAGAAGCCGCTCTACTGGCGTCTCGATGGCGGACGCCTCGCCTTTGCCTCCGAGGTCACAACCCTGACCGGCTACGGCACCGTCCCTCTGGTCGTTCGCCCGGAAATGCTGAGCATCGAGACGCCCACCGGCACCGACACCCCGTTCCAGGGCATCCAGCTCCTGCCGCCCGCCGGGCTGCTGGCCTTCGACGTCGCGACCGGCTCGCTGGTCCAGCGGACCTGGTGGCAGTTGGAGGGCCTGGAGCCCTGGCAGGGCGACTACTCCACCGCGCTGGCCCGGTTCTCGACCCTGCTGGCGGACCGGATTCCAATGCGGGCGCCCGGCTCGGACTTCGCGCTGCTGCTGTCGGGCGGCCTCGACTCCTCGGTACTGGCCTACTTGATGAGGCCCCAGGTCTGCGTCACGGTCCGCTACCCGGGCCATGACCGCCTGGACGAGTCCGCGACCGCGGCCGTCGTCGCCCGGGACATCGGCGCCGAGCTGGTCGTCATCGAGCCGACCATCGAGGACTTCATCCGCTCGCTGCCGGAGATCATGCATGCGTTGGACTACCCGATGGGCAACGCGTCCACGTTCTCCGAGCACATGGCCTACCGGGCGATCGCCGAATGCGGCATCCGCGTGGTGATCGGCGGGCTGGGGCCGGACGAGTTGCTGATGGGCTACGTCCGCCACGCGCTGGTCCTGTTCGGCCCTCAGGCGGTGCTGGGCGCCGGGCTGGAGGCCTACCGGCCGCTCGCGTCCAAGCTCCTAGGCGCCACCGGTGAACGGCTGGAGCCGGCGGAGGCGATCGTGAAGCTGATCCTGCGTGGGCAGGGCCCGGACGGCCGCCTGCGGGAGCTGGTCGCCGACGCCCTCCGCCGGGCCGACGGCGACCTGGCCCGCGGGCTGACGCTGGCGGATCTGGCCACGGCCTGGCGTCCGCTGGTGATGACCTCGGACAAGCTGGCCTCCGCCTTCGCGCTGGAGCGACGCTCACCGTTCCTGGCACGGGACCTGGTCGAGTTCGCCTACCGGCTGCCGGTCGAGCACAAGATCGCCGGCCCGGCGGCCGGGAAGCGGATCCTGCGGGACGCGGCGAAGGCCCTCGGCCTGCCCCGGGAGGTCTGGGGCAGCCGCGACAAGCTGGGGTTCGCCTCCCCGGTCCCGAGCTGGCTCTCCGGCCCGCTGGAGCCCTGGGCGACCGCGCAGATCAGCTCGGCGCTCGACCAGGCGCCCAAGCGGCTGCAGCCGCTGCTGGCCGACGGTCTGAAGCCGGGCGGCCGATTCGACCGCACCAGGATGCAGGCCTTGATGGCCGCCGCCTGGTTCACCGACCACGCGCTGGCGGCTGCGGCATGACGACCCATCGACTCACTACGGTGAGCGGATGGAGAACCTTCCCGAGGACTCGTCCGCCGCCGAGCCGCGCGGAGCGGTCGCGCTAGTCACCAACCACCGCGGCGAGCTCCTGCTACACCTGCGCGACGACATCGAGCTCATCGCCTGGCCTGGCCACTGGAGCCTTCTCGGAGGTGGCTGCGACCCCGGCGAGACGCCGGCCCAGGCGATCATCCGCGAGCTCGCCGAAGAGGCCGGCCTCACGGTCGGCGGCCTGACCGAGCTGTTCGAGACGCCGGACGTCCACGGCTCGGGGCAGATCATCACCTTCTTCGCCGGCTCCTGGGACGGCGACGAGACCGCGCTGCCACTGGCCGAGGGCGTCAAGCTCCAGTTCTTCGCCCCCGAGTACCTGCCCGTCCTGACCATCCCGCCGTTCATCCGCGACGGCATCCACCGCCACCTGGCCGCCCAGCCGGGCACCTGATGCCCCCGTCCTCGATGGGGTTGGGGCGCCCGGCCGGGCGGCACCCCGCCCCCTTGGAAGGACACGTTCGTGAAGCTCACCGTGATCGGCTGCGGCTACCTCGGCGCGACCCACGCCGCCGCGATGGCCGAGCTCGGCCACCAGGTCCTCGGGATGGACACCGATACCGACAAGGTCGAAGCGTTGAACAAGGGCCAGGCCCCGTTCGTCGAGCGCGGCCTGGACGAGCTGCTCGCCAAGCACACCGCCTCCGGCGCCCTGCGGTTCACCGCCTCCTACGCGGAGGCCGCCGCTTTCGCCGACGTCCACTTCCTGGGCGTCGGCACCCCGCAACAGGACGGCAGCGGCGCCTACGACCTCACCCACCTGCACACCGCCGTCCGCCGGCTGGCTCCCGGGCTCCGGGACGGCGTGCTGATCATCGGCAAGTCGACCGTCCCGGTCGGCACCGTCGCGAAGCTGCGGCAGACCCTCGACGAGCACGTCCGTGACGGGGCGAGCACCCGCCTGGCCTGGTCGCCGGAGTTCCTGCGCGAGTCCTTCGCCGTCCTGGACACCCTGGAGCCGGACCGGATCGTGCTCGGCATCGAGGACGGCGACATCAGCAGCGAAGCCGTCTTCCGGACCGTCTACGCCGACGTCCTGGCCACCGGTTCCCCGCTCATCGTCACCGACATCGCGACCTCCGAGCTGATCAAGGGCGCTGCGAACGCCTTCCTCGCCACCAAGATCTCCTTCATCAACGCGATGGCGGAGCTCTGTGAGCTGACCGGCGCCGACGTCCAGGAGATCGCCCTCGCCCTGGGCTACGACCACCGGATCGGCGCCAAGGGCATGCGGCCCGGCCTCGGGTTCGGCGGCGGCTGCCTCCCCAAGGACCTGGCCGGCTTCACCCACCGCGCCGAGGAACTCGGCGCCGACACCGGCCTGCTCCGCCAAGTCGAGGCGATCAACCGGCGCCGGCGCGAGCACACCGTCGAACTCGCCCGCGAAGCGCTCGGCGGCACCGTGACCGGCAAGCGGATCGCCGTCTGGGGCGCTGCCTTCAAGGCCCACACCGACGACATCCGCGACTCCCCGGCCCTCGCGGTCGCCGAGGCCCTACAGCGCGCCGGTGCCGAGGTCACGGTGCACGACCCCGCCGCGATGGAGAACGCCCGCAGGGCCTACCCCCACCTCGACTTCGCCGACGACCTCACCCAGGCTGCAACCGGCGCCGGGCTGCTGCTGCACCTGACCGACTGGCCTCAGTACTCCGACGCCGACCCCGCCGACCTCGCCCCGTACATCGCCGTTCCCAAGGTCATCGACGCCCGAGGCACCCTCGACGCGAACCGCTGGCGCGCGGCCGGCTGGATCTTCCGCGCTCTCGGTCGCCCCTGACCCCACGGCACACTCACGAATGCCCGGCCCGGCCGCCGTAGGCGCGCACGGCGCAGAGCGCAGGTCCTGCACCACCCGGAACAGGAGATCAAGGAGGAACACCTGAACGCGGCTCGCCGCAATCGGTGACAGGCCCCGCCGGCCACTGTCCGGGCAGCGACGTCGCCCCCATTGAGCTCAGCGCCTGACCCGCCGACGCGGGTGCCCCCGGGCCGTCCGGACGGCCCGGGGGCACCCGCGTCGGAAGACGCGACGTTCCGTTGCCGATGAGGTTGACCCTGGTCGTGAAGCCTGTGAAGAGCAGAATGAACGCCATCGTGAGTACGGTTGGCCCGGCGGACTCTCTTGGTCCGAGTCACCCGAAGGCTGACCCGCGTCACAAGAATCCCGGGTGGCAAGCCGGATCGTCAGATTCGGGGCCCCCGGCGGCAGCGGATTCCCCACTCGCCGTTGGGTGAGAACGACTCGCCGCTCGCCCGCGACACCAGCAGGCTCCGGCCGTCGAACGCGATCCGGTCGCCGACTGCCAGGAAGAGCGGACTGTTGAGCTCACAGAAGCCGCCGCTATCCGTCTCAAGGTCGTTCACGAGCATCATCCGCGGGACCGGAGTGACTCCGTCAGCAAGCAGCAGCATGGCGAGATCGTTCCACACCGGCACGACGTTGGATGATCCGCCGGGCGGGGCGGGGCCCGGGGAACGATTGCGGCGCGCTCCGGGCAGGCCCGGAGC
>NZ_JBHVPD010000185.1:0-6243 GCF_042887525.1 Kitasatospora sp. NPDC057936 | reverse complement strand
ACGCCGACCTGGAGGACCCGGTCGGTGCCGAAGGCGCCGACGGCGGGGCCGGCGAGGGCGCTGCCGATGGGGTACATGCCGACGGAGCCGGCGACTTCGTAGGCGTGGACGCGGTTGAGGACCTCGCCGGGGACCTGGGTCTGGACGCTGGTGGCCCACATGACGCCCCACACGCCGATGCCGACGCCGACCGCGAACTGGGCGGCGGCGAGCAGCCAGACGGACCAGTCCAGGACGATGCCGAGCGGGTAGAGCGGGTAGGCGAGCATCGCCACCGCACCGGCGGCCAGGGGGCGTTCGGGCTTGTAGCGGATCGCGAGCAGGCCGCCCGCCACGGTGCCCGCGCCGAGGGCGCAGTTGATCAGGCCGAAGGCGGTGGCGCCGTGCTCGGGGACGATGACGCCGGCGGCGACCGACAGCTGCGGACCCCAGGAGAGCACCGCGAAGACCATCCAGATGACGATGACGCCCCACAGCCAGCTGCGGGAGCGGAACTCCCGCCAGCCGACGGCCAGGTTGTGCCACAGGCTCTCGCCGGCCGGCGGGGCGGGCACCACGCCGAGGCGCAGGGTGAGCAGACAGACCGCGCTGGTCCCGTAGGCGAGGGCGGAGATCACCATGACCCAGCCGGTGGCGCCGAGGCCGACCATGGCGCCGGCCAGGGCCGGGCCACCGAGGCCGGTGAGGGCCTCGGAGGTGCGCAGGACGCCGTTGGCGCCCTGGACGTCGCGGGAGACGAGGGGGACGGTCGAGGAGGCGCCGGGCTGGAACATGGCGTTGGCGGTGCCGGCCACCACGAGCAGGGTGTACAGCTGCCACAGGTGGTCGATGCCGTGGATGAACAGGAACGCGAGCAGCACGTGGGCGACGAGGTTCGTCAGGTCGGCGGCGATCATCATGCGGCGGGCGGTGAAGCGGTCGGCGAGGACGCCGCCGAACAGCACCAGGCCGGCGAACGGGCCCACCAGGAAGGCCATCGAGTAGCCGGCGGCGTTCAGGCCGTAGCCGCCGCTGAGCAGGCCGGCCGAGACGGCGACCGGGAGCATGGCCCAGCTGAGCAGGCCCGCGCTGCGGGCGGTGAAGTAGTAGCGGAAGTTACGGGACCAGATCGCCGGTTCGGTGCTCGCCGGCGCCTCGGCGGGCCGGTCCTCCACCCGCGCGGACGCGGCCGCGGGGGCGTGCTCGGTCAAGCGTTCTTCCATGACTGTTCAGTCCTCCGCTGGTGGATCGTGGTGTTCAGGGTCGGGTGACGGGCGGCGGGTCGAGCTCCCCGACGGTGACCGGTTCCAGGCCGCGGTCGAGCAGGCCCTCGACGATCGACGGGAGGGCCTGGACGGTCTGGCCGCGGTCGCCGGCGCCCTCGTGCATCAGCACCACCGATCCGGGGCCGGCGGACTCCAGGACGGTCGCCGCGATGCGCTCCGGCCCCGGCCGCGTCCAGTCGCGGGAGTCCACGTCGAACATGGTCAGGGTGGCCGGGTGGTCCTCCAGGACGGCCGGCACCTCGGGGCTCAGCGCGCCGTACGGCGGGCGGAACCGGGTCGGGGCCGTGCCGGTGGCCCGGGCCACCGCCTCCGCCGTGCGGTCGAGCTGCTCGCGCAACTGATCGGCCGTCAGATCGGCCAGGAAGGGGTGGGACCAGGAGTGGTTGCCCACCTCGTGGCCGGCGTCGGCGATCCGGCGCACCTCGTCGGGCAGCGCCGCGGCGTGGTGGCCGACGCAGAAGAACGTCGCCCGCACCCCGTAGCGGTCCAGGATCTCCAGCACCCGCCGGGTGTGCACCGGATCGGGGCCGTCGTCGAAGGTGAGCGCGACCCGCGGGGCGTCCCGCGGACCGTGCTCGAACCAGCGGCCGGCGGCCACCAGGGCGGCCCGGGTCGGCTCGCTGCGCCGGACGACCTCGTGGAACTCGTCGGCCCGGCCGGTCAGGCTGCCGCCCTCGGCGGTCACCCGTGCCAGCGTGCCGGGCGCGGTCCTGGCCTGCTCCGCCAGGCGTGCGGCCGGTACGGAGCCGAACCGCGGCCGGGGCGGCAGTACCCAGGGGTCCGCGCGGTACACCTCCAGGCCGGCCGCCGTCATCGGGCCGTCGAGCAGTCCGTTGGTGCTGTCGAGCACCACGGCCACCGGTTCGTCGTCCGAGCTCAAATCCCGTATCAGGGAGATGAGTCCGGTGACGGCCGCAGCTCCCCAGCGGCTCGGCTCGGCCGCCCTGCGGCCGGCGCCGTCGACGACCTCGACCTCGTAGCCCGCGCCCGTCCAGGCGATTCCCGCGTAGCGCGCGCTCACTCGTCCCCCAGCGCGAGCGCCTCGGCGACGATCAACTGCTCGACGCCCCGCAGGAACTGCTCCATCCCGGCGCGGCCGAGCACCGCCGGGTCGGCCGTCATCGCGAGGTCCAGGGCGCCCGGGGCGGTCAGCACGTCCACCGCCATCGAGACGTTCACCCGGGCCGGGAAGTCCGTCGGCCAGCTCAGCTCGGTGCGGCCGGCCAGCTCGCCCAGTGCGTCCTCCGGCCGCTCGACGGTGTCGAACGGCCCGCTGCCCGGGTCCCGGGTGTCGTTCCACCAGTACGAGTGGTCGGCCGCCTCCCCCCGTTCGACCAGCCGTGCCACCTCCCGCTCCAGCGCCCACTTGTCGTACGCGGCGTGCCGGAACGCGCCGAACGAGACGGACCGCGTCCGCCGTACCGCGTCCACGAAGTCCCGGCCCGCGTCCGGGAGCCGGAACAGCGCCTCCTGCGCCACCGTGCTGACCGCCGCGGTGGCGGCCGGCTGGAAGCGGTTGCCCACGACCACCTGGAACAGCACGTCGTCGCTGCCGGACATCCGGGCCAGCTGGTGCGAGGCCGCGCCCAGCAGCACCGCGGCGTCACTCACCTCCAGGTGCTCGGCCACCCGCTCGACGGCGACGGCCAGCGCGGGCGAGCGCAGCAGCGCGTTGGGGAACAGCCGGTCCGGATCGGCGGCGAGCTCCGGCGCGGCGGGCTCCCGGAAGATCCGCCGGGGGCCGGCGGCCAGTTGCTCGCACCAGTAGCGGCGGGCGGCCTCGTCCCGGCGGCGGCCGAGCGGCGAGGCCTGGACCGCCGCGGCGTCCAGCGGCTGGAGGGCGGGGCGGGACCGGCGCAGCGACTCGGCCGACTCGCCCGCCTCGATCGACCGGAGGTCGCGCAGCAGCCGGACGAGGCCCCAGTAGTCCATGCCGGCGTGCGAACCGGTCAGGACCAGCCGGTGGACCAGCCCCTCGCACTCGACGAGGCCGACCCTCAGCGGCCATTCCCGGGTGTGGTCGAAGGGGCGTCCGGCCAGCTCCTTGAGCAGCGCGGCACCGGCCTCCGGCGCCTCGGCCGCGGCGCACCGCCGGACCTCGACGGGGAGTTCGCCGCTGCCGTCCACGACCTGTTCCAGCCCGTCCTCACCGGCCGGCAGCAGCCTGGTGTGCAGGCTGTCGTGGAGGTGGAGCAGCTCCGTCAGGTCCGCGAGGACGCGGGCGGCGGGGCGGGGCGGGGTGACGGGGAGCTCGGTGGGCAGGTTGTACCGGGGGGCGTCGTCGCCGAGCCGGGTGACGACCCCCCAGATCGCCCGCTGCCCCCAGGTGGCCGGGCCCGTCCCGGCTCGTGCGGAATCCAGCCTGATGCTCTGCTCGTTGACCGTGGTCATCCTGTTCCTGCCGTCCCTTCGGTTGCCTCGTCCGTTGTCTGCCGGAGCCGGGCCCTCCACGGGTGGCGGCGCCGGGCGGGTGCGGGTGGACCCGGGTCACTCCTCGCCGTCGGCGAACACGGCCAGGTGGGTGCGGCCGGTGCGGGGGTCGGTGTCGCAGAGGACGACGCGGCGGTGGGCGTGCTGCCAGTCCTGCCAGTGGCGCGCGAGTTCGAGCCAGACGCCGGTGCAGTAGCTGCCGGGTTCGGCGCGGTGGACGGCGGGGTGGTCGGGGATGTCGTCGGTGACGTGGGGGCCGAGGACGAGGAGGGTGCCGTCCGCGTCCGGACCGTCGAGTCGGGCGGCCAGGGCCGGGCCGGCGTGGTCGGCGGAGTGGGCGCCGGCGAACCGCGGGCCGGGGCCGGCGTCCGCGCGGAGGACCAGGAGCGCGGCGGAGTCGACCAGCGGCGTCAGGGGGTACGGCGTGGGCAGGGTGGTCTGTTCGAGGACGGCGACGGCGACCTCGGCGGCCCGGCCGGCCTCCTGGTAGGCGGCGGCGATGCGCAGGGCCGTGAAGGGCGCGGCGAGGCCCTGTTCGGTGAGGGCGAAGTTGGTGGCCCGGCCGCCGAGCCGGGCGGTGAGGTAGGGGGCGGTGGCGGTGAAGGGGGCGAGGTCGGGCAGGGCGTGGGCGACGATCGCGAGGTCGGGCCGGGCGGCCGCGACGGCCTCGTCGGCGGCCAGGAGGAGGTCGACGAGGTCCCGGTGGTGGAGGTGGGCGCCGCCGCGGTAGAGGTCCTGGTCGGGTTTCTGCCCGAAGGGGGCGAGGAGGTCGGTGAAGTAGGCGAGCAGGGCGGGGTCGTCCTCGCCCGGGCCGGGGTCGGCCGGGGCGCGTACGGCGGTGGCTGCGCGCAGGGCCAGCGCGGTCATGAGGTCCCCTCTTCCCGCCGCAGCGCGGCCTCGACGTAGTCGGCGAACGAGCGCATGGTGCGCAGGTGGTCGATGTCGAGGTCGTCCGGGTCCACCGCGATCCCGGTGGCCTCCTCGACGGTCATCAGCAGCCCGAGGACGGACGAGGAGTCGAGCCGCAGGTCGTCGAAGAGCGCGGTGTCCTCGGTCAGCCCGGTGATCGGTCGCTCCAGGACCTCGCTCAGCGCCTTCTCGATGGTGATCAGCACGTCCTGACGGTTCACCGGCTGCCTCCCGGGGTGCGGTGGGTGATGACCATGGCGCCGAAGGTGGCGCCGAGGCCGACGGAGACCAGGAGGTAGTGCGCGCCGTCGGTGAGCCGGCCGGTGTCGCGCAGGGTGGTGTAGTTGAGGAAGACGTCGGCGGCGAAGGTGTGGCTGTAGACGGGGACGTTGTCGAGGAAGACCTTGTCCTGGTCGATGCCGAGTTCCTTGACGGTCTGGCGCCAGGCGAGCTTGTTGACGTTGTGGGGGATGACGAGGTCGACGTCGTCGAAGGTCAACCCGGCTTCCGCCAGCGCCTGGTGGATGACCTCGGCGATTCTGGCGGCGTACTGCTCGCCGTACTCGGTGCTCTGTTCGGGGGTGAGCTCCAGCCAGCGGGCGTACTCGCCGAGGGTGCGGGTGGTGAAGGCGCGGACGATGTCGCCGTCGCCGTCCAGGGTGAGCAGGCAGGAAGCCGCGGCGTCGGCCATGATCGCCGTGTTGGGGACCAGTTGCACGATGGGGGAGTAGGCCTGCTCACCGGTGACCATGAGGGCGTGGGCGCCTTCGCGGCCTTCGGCGCGCAGCAGGTTGCCGAGGATCTCGATCGCGCCGAGGCTGCTGACGCAGGCCTGGTGGCTCAGTCCGAAGGCCTCGGCGCCGGTGAGTCCGAGGTCGTCGCGCACGACCTGGGCCATGTCGGTGTCGGCCGGGGCGACGGCCTGGGTGACGTGGGCGTAGGCGAGGTAGTCGACGTGTCCGTCGTCGGGCAGGGCGGCCAGCGCCGCGCGCGCGGCCGGCCGCAACAGGTCCAGCAGCGGCAGCTGCGGGTCGTACCGCAGCCGGTCGAGACCGTAGAACTTGCGGAACACCCCCAGATCACCGCGGCGCAGACCGAGGTGCTCCCCGAGCTCCTCGATCCGCACGCTGCGCTCGGGCGCGTACGACTCGATCCGTTCCAGCGTGATCCGGCGCTCCGCCGTCCGCTCGCTCATCACGCGGCCGCGATCTCGGCGCGGACGAGCCAGAGCCGGTTGGCGCCGCGGCGGTCGCGCGGCTGGACGTCGTAGGGCCAGCGGCCCTCGCCGGCGCCGGGCTGGCCGGGCTCGCTGACGTCGACGGCCTTCCAGCCGTTGGCGGTCAGGAACTCCTCGGGCTCGTCGGTCCCGAAGACCCACGGGGTGCCGTCGGCGGCCAGGGCGTCGAGGAAGGTCTTGGCGAACGGGCTGCGCAGCTGGGCCCGGCCGAGCATGTCGAACGCGAGGCGGCTGCCGGGGACGGAGGCCGAGGCGAGCAGGGTGAGCAGGCCGGAGACCTGGTCTTCGGTGAGGAAGAACGTCAGCCCCTCGGCGATCCACAGGGTGGGGCGGGTGCGGTCGAAGCCGGCGGCTTCGAGGGTGGGCAGCCAGTCCTGGGTGAGGTCGGCGGAGACCTCGCGG
>NZ_JBHVPD010000184.1:0-6302 GCF_042887525.1 Kitasatospora sp. NPDC057936 | reverse complement strand
ACCCAGCCCGGACCGGGAAGTGGTGTTTCAGAGGATTGGCCGCCCCGGGACCGTCCGCGCCGATGCGTGTCCGGTGCTCCCTGTCAGGCAACTCGAAGAACTCTAGACCTCTCCGGAGACCGAGTCAAGCACGGGTTCCCGCTCCTTGGGGGCCTCCTCCGGGGCCTCCTCGGCAGTCTCGTCGGCTGGCAGCTGGAAGGCCAGGACGGCCACGTCGTCGTCGTGCTCCGACGTCACGCCCATGGCTCGCAGCAGACGGGCGCAGATCACCTCGGGGGCGCCGATCGCGCCGGTCAGGGTGCGGGCGAGGAGGTCGAGTCCCTGGTCGATGTCCTCGTCGCGGCGTTCGACGAGTCCGTCCGTATAGAGGACGCCGGTCGTGCCGGGAAGGAGGCGCAGGGTGTGCGAGACGTGCAGGCCGCCGCCGGTTCCCAGGGGCGGGCCGTTCTGCTCCTCGCTGCGC
Source organism: Kitasatospora sp. NPDC057936 (assembly GCF_042887525.1). Lineage (NCBI taxonomy): Bacteria > Bacillati > Actinomycetota > Actinomycetes > Kitasatosporales > Streptomycetaceae > Kitasatospora > Kitasatospora sp. NPDC057936. The sequence continues at coordinate 5,839 of NZ_JBHVPD010000184.1, read as the reverse complement.
AGGATGGTTCCGTCGGGGCAGCGCAGGAGCATCGGGAGGTGGCCGGCGGAGGCGTAGGAGAGGGTGCGGCGCTGCGGGTCCCAGACGGCGTAGGTGCAGGTGGCGATCTGGTTGGCGTCGATCTCCATGGCGAGGCCGTCGAGCAGGCGCATGACCTCGTGCGGCGGGAGGTCGAGGCGGGCGTACGCGCGGACGGCGGTGCGCAGCTGGCCCATGACGGCGGCGGCGCGCAGTCCGCGGCCCATCACGTCGCCGATGACGAGCGCGGTGCGTCCGCCGTCGATGGCGATGACGTCGTACCAGTCGCCGCCGACCGCCGCTTCGGCGCCGCCGGGCGGGGAGGTGGCGGCGACGCGGAGGTCGGCGGGCTGGTCGAGCTTCTGCGGGAGCAGGCTGCGCTGGAGGGTGACGGCGGCCTCGCGCTGGCGGCGTTCGGCCTCGCGGAGCCGGGCGGCGGCGAGGACCTGGTCGGTGACTTCGGCGGCGAAGATGAGCACGCCGGCGGGCGGGCCGTCGATGGGGACGTCCCGGGAGTCGCGGACGTCGCGGGGGTCGCCGGCGCCGAGCGGGACGCAGGAGACGTTGTAGTAGCGGTTGCCGGTGAGGCCGAGGATGCAGCGCGCCTTGACGCTGCGGGGCCGGCCGCCGCGGATGACCTGGTCCATGAGCGGCAGGACGCCGAGGGTGGCGAGCTCGGGCAGGGCCTCGCACGCGGGCAGGCCGGTGGGGCGCTCGCCGAAGAGTTCGCGGTAGGCGCGGTTGGCGTAGGCGAGCTGGTGCAGGGGGCCGTAGGTGACGGCGACGGGGGCGGGGATCCGGTTGAGGACCTCGCGCAGGTGCTGGGGTTTGTGCGGGTCGAGGAGTTCGGCCGCGGTGGCGAGGCTGGTCGGGTCGCGCGGGCCCGGGACCACGACGTCGCCGGAGGGCACGCCGTCCTCCGTGCCGACCGCGGTCTGCGGGGCGGCACGCCAGGGGACTCCGGTGAGCCGGGCGCTCCAGCGCATGAGGTTCAAACGACGGCCGCTTCCTCGTTTTCCAGTCATATCATCACTTTTTGTGTACACATCAGCACACGGGGTAATGACTCGGTTGGGGCTGATCCTGTCAGGCGGAGGGCCGATTCCGGAAGTCGCGCGCGCTCGGCGTGGCCGTCCGGTCCGTCACGCCGGGGCGTCCGGCCCACGTTCGGGGCCCGGTCCGAACCCCGCCTCGAATTCCGAACGCGGGTGCTCCAGGGTGCCGAGCGAGACGACCTCCCGGGAGAACAGCCCGCCCAGCACCCAGTCCATCAGCACCCGCACCCGCCGGTCCGCGCTCGGCAGCCGGCGCAGGTGCCGGGCGCGGTGCAGCCACCAGGCGCGGCGTCCGGTGAGGCGCCCGCCGCGCCGGGTGTGGGCGACGGCGCGGCGCAGGCCGAGCGAGGTCGAACAGGCGGCCGGGCCCGGCCGGTACGCGGCGAGGTCGGGCGAGTGCGGGCCGCCGTCCAGGGCGACGGCGACGTTGCGGGCGAGCAGCTCGGCCTGGGCGAAGGCGTGCTGGGCGTTGGGCGCGCAGGGGGCGCCGTCCGCGTGCGGGTCGGGCACGGCCGCGCAGTCGCCGGCCGCCCAGACGCCGGGCAGCGCGCGTCCGTCCGGGCCGACGACCTGGAGGGTGGGCAGGCAGCGCACCCGGCCGGCGGTGTCCAGCGGCAGGTCCGTGTCGCGCAGCAGCGGGGACGGGCGCACCCCGGCCGTCCAGACCAGGGTCCGGGCGGCGAAGCGGCTGCCGTCGGACAGGGCGACGACCTGGCCGGCCGCCGATTCCAGCGTGGTGCGCAGCCGGACGTCGACGCCGCGTTCGCGCAGCTGGCCGAGGGTGTGCGCGGCGAGTTCGGGCGACTCCTCGGCGAGGATCCGGTCGGTGGCCTCGACCAGCACCCAGCGCAGGTCCTCCGGGGCGACGTTGTGGTAGCCGCGCACCGCGTACCTGGCCATGTCCTCCAGCTCGGCGAGCGCGCCGACGCCCGCGTACCCGGCGCCGACGAAGACGAAGGTGAGGGCGGACTGGCGCAGGGCCGGGTCCCGGGTGGCGGACGCGAGGTCCAGCTGTTCGAGGACGTGGTTGCGCAGGCCGACCGCCTCGGCGACGGTCGAGAAGCCCCGGCCGCACTCGGCGAGGCCGGGCACCGGGGCCGTCCTGGAGACCGAGCCGGGCGCCACCACCAGGACGTCGTACGGGAGTTCGATCGGCGTGGGGGACTCGCCGGGGGCCGCCGCGTCGGCCAGGGCCCGGCGGGCGGCGTGCTCGATCCGGGTGATCCTCGCGGTGAGCACCCGGCAGTCCGGCAGGGCCCGGCGGAGCGGCACGACCACATGCCGCGGGTCGATCGAGCCGGCCGCCACCTCGGCGAGCAGCGGGTGGTACGTGAGGTAGGCCTGGGGTTCGACGACGGTGATCTCCACCTCGCCCCGGCGCAGCCGGTCGCGCAGGCCGCGCTGGAGGTGGAGCGCGGTGGCCGTCCCGGCGCAGCCGCCTCCGGCGATCAGGATCCTTATGGTGCACCTCCGGACGGTGTCGCGTTCGTGTGGTGTTCCGTCCCGGTCACGGAGTCCGGGCCGTCCCCCGTTCGGGGGGTATCCCCCGACGCGCCCCCCTATGAAGGACCGTGGGGGGCCGTCTTGTCCACAGTCCGTACGGGGCCGGATGCGGCGCGAGTGACCGGTGTGGCCAGTTGTGCTGTCCGGGTGACTTTCTGACGCACTTTCGGCTTCGGAGAGCCGTGAACTATGGTCGGATTGTGTGCTGGAGCGGCCACCGCCATGACAACCGGCGGCGACGCACCGTGGAGCGGCCACTACGGCCAGTTCCAGCGTTGGCGCGAGAACCCGACTGCGGGACAGTCATCCGGGGAAGGGTAGTTCCCGGACGAGGCCCCGGACGGTGCCGACGCACCGAGCCGGACGCGTGGCCCGGCCCGGTGGCACGACCGTGGTCACCGGAACGGGACGGGCGGCACGAGCAATGGGTCATCAGGTCACTTCTGACGGGCTGAGCTTGCACCGGGGGGTGCAGGGGCGGGCGACGACAGGGTCCGGGATCGGACGCCTGCGGGGGAGAGTTGAGATGATGGAGCAGGAACAGATGTTGGGGCGGGCGGGTGCACCGCACGTCGTCCAGGGCACGGTGCCGGAGCAGCGCGGGCCGGTGGAACTGCCGCCGCAGCACGGGGTGTCGGCGGTCTCGTACGCCGGTGTCCCGTACCGGGCGGAGCCCTTGCAGGCCGCCGTGCCGGGTGCCCGGCTACGGGTGGACGCGCGGCGGAACCTGGAGAGCGTGCTGCGCGCCGCCCGGGAGGTGTTCGGCGAATTCGGCTACGGCGCACCGATGGAGGAGGTCGCCCGCCGCGCCGGGGTCGGCGTCGGCACGGTGTACCGGCGCTTCCCGAGCAAGGAGGTGCTGGTCCAGCGGATCGCCGCCGAGGAGGTGGCCTGGCTGACGGCACAGGCGCGCGAGTCGCTGTACGGCGGCGGCGGTGCCTGGGAGTCGCTGGCCGGGTACCTGGCGCGCGCGGTGAGCACGGGCGCCGGGCGGCTGCTGCCGCCGGAGGCGTTCCGGTACGCCGAGGAGCTGGGCCGGGTGCCCGAGCAGCGGGCGCCCGAACAGGCGCTCTCCGCCCGGTTCGACCTGCGCGGCGACGAGGCGCGGACGGCGGCCGACGCGACGGCGGCGGACGCCGATCCGCGGCTGCTTCTCCAGCTGCTGGCCGCCCTGGTGGCCAGGGCGGGCGCGGCGGGCGAACTGCGGCCGGGCGTCACGGTCGCGGACGTCGTCCTGGTGCTGACCGCGTCGGTGCCGGTGCACGCGGCGCGGACGGTGCCGGCGGTGGCCGGGGTGCCGGGCGTCGTGGTCGGCGGGCCGCAGCCGGACGGGCACGCGGTGGCCGGGCCCTCGGACCGGCTGCTGCAGATCCTGCTGGACGGCCTGCGGGCGCGTTGACGGCCCACGGGCGGGCTCGCGCCCGCCGGGGCCGGTGATCCTGGGCACGGCCTGCGGGTCGGCCCGGCACGGCGGGCTGCCGTGACCGGTAAGGGAGTTGGACGAGTGACCGGCGCGCGGGCACTGGGCGCGCGCCGGGTGCGGGCGTCGCACAACCGGCTGTCGTGCGCTGGGCGAACACCTCCGCGACGTCCCCTCGGAAGAGTGGGTACCGGCCGGTCCGGCTACCGCCCTTCCCTGCGCTATGCCATCCTTTGCCCGTGGTTGGAGCCAATGTCCCGATGCGCGCCCTTCGAGCGCCGTCGGCGCCGTACGACGGGGGACCGTGCGCCCACGCACGCCCGCGTGCTCTGCCGCGCTACGGGGGCTGTCGTGGAGGCTGGGGTCCGTTGTGAGCGCCGAGGAACAGAACGACTACGGATACGGGCTCGACTTCGGCCGCGCTGACGGCCGCGCCGGCGGCCGCGCCGGCGGCCGCGCCGGCGGTCACGCGGGCGGTTCGCCGGACGGCGCCGTCGGCGGTCACTCCGGCGGGCCGGCGGAGGGGTCCGACGCGTCGTCCTCCGGCGTGCCCGGCCGCGCGTCCGGCCAAGTGCCCGGCGCCGCGCCGGGATCGGCCGCGGGACCGGCCACCGGCCACGTCCCCGACCAGGCCGGGATGCCCAGCCGCGAGTCGCTGTCCGCCTCCGCCGCCGCCCTCCCGTCGGGCCGGGTGCCCGGCCAGGCACCGGCCGGCCGCGGTGGCGTCGCCCCCGAGGCCTTCGTCGGCGGCAGCCGCCGTGCCCGCCCCACGGTGCCCGCCCCCGCCGACCCGGTCGACGGCGAGCGCCCGCCCTCCGACGCCGAGTTGACCGCCCGGGTGCGGGCCGGCGACGACACCGCGTACGAGGAGATCTACCGCCGGCACGTCGACTCCGTCCGCCGCTACGCGCGCACCTGCTGCCGGGACAGCTTCACCGCCGAGGACCTCGCGGGCGAGGTGTTCGCCCGCACCCTGCAGGCGCTCAGGGCGGGCAAGGGCCCCGAGTTCGCCGTCCGCGCCTACCTGCTGACCGCCGTGCGCAACGTCGCCGCGGCCTGGACCCGCAGCGAGCGGCGCGAACAACTCGTCGACGACTTCGGCGTGTTCGCCCAGAGCTCGGCCGCCGTCGTCGACCTCGACCTGGCCGACCCGGGAGCCGACGCCTGGGCGATGGCCATGGCCGACCAGCGCATGGTCATGCAGGCCTACGCCGAACTGCCCGAGGACGACCGGGTCGTACTCTGGCACACCGAGGTCGAACGCGAGTCCCCGAAGACCGTCGCGGTGATGCTCGGCAAGACCGCCAACGCCACCGCCGTCCAGGCCCACCGGGCCCGCGACCGCCTGGCCGCCGCGTTCCTCCAGGCCCACGTCTCCGGCAGCCAGGACAGGGCGTGCGAGGGGTACGCCAACCGGCTCGGCGCGTACGCGCGCGGCTCGCTGCGCAAGCGGGCCTCGGCGGACGTCGGACGGCACCTCAAGGAGTGCGACCGCTGCACGGCGGCCTACCTCGAACTGTCCGAGATCAACACCGGTCTGCGCGCGCTGCTGCCCGGCGGGGTGCTGGTCTGGGTCGGCGTCGGCGGGTTCGGCGCCGCCGCGGCCGCGGTGGGGGGTGCCGCCGCGGTCGGTGGCGCCGCCGTCGGGACGGCCGCGGCGACGGCCGGGTCGACGGCGGGCACGACGGCGGGCACGACGGGAGCCGCCGCCGGGTCCGCGGCCGGTACCGGTGGTGCGGGTGCCGGAGCAGGTGCGGCCGGTGCCGGGGGCGCGGCCGGTGCCGGGGGCGCGGCCGGCGGGAGCGGGTCCGGGGCCGGCGCGGTCGCCGCGGAGGGCCTCGGC
>NZ_JBHVPD010000183.1:0-6432 GCF_042887525.1 Kitasatospora sp. NPDC057936 | reverse complement strand
TTCGAGCCGCCTTCCAGCGGGCCCTCCGGGCGCTTCGTTCTTTCGTGTTTCCAGCTTATCAGATGTTTTCCGCTCCGTTTTCCGGAGTTTCATTCGTCCGATTCGCTGGTGTCTTTCGGCGCTGTTGCCCCGTCCGACGTTCCAAACTCTAGCCGATCCCCGCTCCGCAAAGCGAATCCGGCCGAAGTCTGAATGCAATCCCGATAAACGCGCACACCGAATACGCACCGAGCCGAACGCGCACATGGCGAGCCCGACCCGCTTCGTACCGGGACGTGGTGTCTTTCGTGGATTTGGCCGCTCCGGGACCGTCCGCGCCGATGCGTGTCCGGTGCTCCCTGTCGAGCGACTCGGGAACACTACTCCGCCTCCACTCCCGAGGCAAAACGGCGGCCACGGTCCGCCGGTCGCCGTACCGGCCGGGGCGAGCGCCTTCCACCGAGCGCCGGCGGCCGGTCGGCGCAACCCTGGTTGTGAGGCCTGAGTGCGCCGAGATCCGGAGAGGGCCCGATCAGCACCATGACGATTGACGAGACCGCCGAACGGGTGATCCCGCTGCCGCCCGACGTGGTGGCCGGCTATGCGATGGACTGGCGCCACGACGCCGAGTGGACCCAGGGCATCCGCGAGGCCCGGCTGACCCGTGAGGCAGACGAGGGCGGGTTCGGTGTCGGTGCCGAGGTCACCCGTACGGCGCACTTCCTCGGCAAGCGCATCGACTACGTGCTGCGCGTGGCGGAGTACGAGCCGCTGCGGCTGCTGGACATGGTCTCGGTCGCCGGTCCGATGCCGATGCACGTCACCTATCGCTTCGCCCCGCACCCCGGCGGCACCCTCGCCCGGATCCGGGTGCGGGGCGACGCCGGAGGCTACTACCGCCTGGCCGCGCCGATCATGGCGCGCAAGGTCCGCTCGTCCATCGCCAAGGACCTGCGCGACCTCGAACGTCGACTCCGTCCTTCCCGTTGGGCGACTGGATCCGAATAGGTGACCGCGGGCAGGTCCTCGCCGAGTCAGAGGACCTCGGTCTGCTGCGGGGTCACGTAGTGGGAGTACTCGCCGACCTGCACGATGTAGCCCTTCGGGGGCTCCAAGGACGTCGTCCACCAGATCCCGGTGACCTCCCCGACAGCATCCGCCGTCGCGCCCGGGGTGTCCGACTCCATACGGATTCGGACGCGGGTTCCCTCGGGCAGGTCGCTGCGATAACGGGGCGGCATGCCGGGATGAAGTCCTCCCCGGGAGACCAGGAACTCCGGCCGCAGCCTCCAGGGGCTGCCGTCCTCGGTCTCCACCGAGTAGAGCGGTCCGACCCGGCCGTCGCGCTCGTCCTGCGCAATGGCACACCCGACGATCACACCACGGCTGCCCACGGTCTCCGGCCCGAGCCGGCCCAGATCCGGGACGGGCGGGTGCGGCGTCGCCAGTTCCACCATCTCGCCGTAGACCAGCGTGGCCGGCTCGGGCCAGGGAGTCTCGTCCAGCAGCCACCGATGCCCGACCGTCATGAGCCCCTCCCGTTCATGGCCTCGGTGGACCCGCCACACCATATCCGCGAGGCGGTTGGCCGGAGCAGCCCGATCGGCTCTCCGGCCGCACGCTCCCGAGGCCTCGGCCGGCCCGGCGCCGACCACCGTCACGTCGGATCCGCTCATTCAGGCAGTCACAAGCGTCCGAAGATCACCCCCCGCCGGCATTGAACACGTTCAAAGTGGCGCTACAGTGTTCCTCGACAAGGTTTTGAACGCGTTCGAAACGCGGAGGGGAGTAGTCCCGTGGACTACACAGTCGTCAGCTACGCCGTCTATCTGCCGATCGCCACCGGTGTGACGATCTGGGTGGCCCGCACGCTCAGCCGGAACGGCCGGATCTTCCTGGCGGACGTCTTCGCCGGGGACGACCGGCTCGCCGACGCCGTCAACCACCTGCTCGTGGTCGGCTTCTACCTGATCAACCTCGGGTTCGTCGCGCTCTGGATGCGCAGCGACGAACAGGTGGGCAACGTCCAGGGCGTCTTCAACGCGCTCTCGTACAAGCTCGGCACCGTGCTGCTGGTGCTCGGGGCGATGCACCTCGGAAACGTCTACGTGCTGAGCCGGATCCGCCGCCGGGGCACGCAGGAGCGCGAGCCGATGGCGCCGTCGCGCCCGCCGGTCGCGGCGCAGGGCCACGTCACACCGGGCCCGGCGTGACCGCCGGCCAGGACGCACCGCCGCCCGTGCGGTGGCTCACCGTGCTCCACGATCCCGCCTGCCCGCTCTGTCGCAGCCTCACCGCCTGGCTGCGCGGGCAGCGGCAACTCGTCCCGCTGGAGTTCGTCGCGGCCGCCTCCGCCAAGGCCCACGAGCTCTTCCCCGGGCTCGACCACGACGCGTCGCTCGGCGAGATCACCGTGGTGGGCGACACCGGAGAGGTGTGGCGCGGCCACCACGCCTTCGTCGCCTGTCTCTGGGCGCTGGCCGACCACCGGTCGCTCGCCCGGCGCCTCGCCACACCGGCCGGTCTCCCGCTCGCCCGGGCCGCCGCCTTCGCGGCCGCCCGGATCCGGGCAGTCACCAAGGTGTCGGCGAGCAGCTGTCCGTCGGGAGAGTGTGACGTCCCCGGCTAGGGCCGGGGACGTGACCGGGGCGGTATGGACAGAGGGCAGCCGCACGAGGGCTGCCCAAGAGACGACCGTGGAACGACGATTCCCCCTCCCGTCCGCCAGGTGATCCGGGCCGCCGGGCGGACGGGAGAAGCGTCAGGTGCCGGACGCCTCGGGCCGGATCGGCGGCGGGCCGGGGCGTTGGTCCGCCGCCGGGACCAGAGGCGCCGAGACCGGGTCCGCTGGGACTGGGTCCGCCGGAGCCGGGGGCGCCAGGGCCGTGGCCAGTCCCGCTCGGCCGTCGATGGCCAGCTTCCCGTAGACGTTGGTGAGGTGGACCTCCACGGTGCGCAGGCCGACGAAGAGGTGCTGGGCTATCCCCCTGTTGGTCATGCCCTGGAGGGCGAGGTCCGCGACGCGCCGCTCGGTCGGGGTGAGGGCGTTCACCCCGTGGAACGTGCGGGTGCGCGGACGGTCGCCGACGGCGCGGAGTTCCGCGAGTGCCAGGTCCACGAGCGGGGCCGCTCCGCACTCGTCGGCGACGCTGGCGGCCCGTTGCAGGCAGGTGCGGGCCTCGGGCAGTCGCCCGGCCTTCCGGGCGAGGATGCCGCAGTCGACGAGCGCCTGGGCGTACCGCAGGCGTGCGGGCGCGTCTTCGAGGAGGCCGACCGCCTCGCGCAGCAGTTCCAGCCCTTCCACGCCCCCGAGGACCACGCCCAGCGCGGTCAGGGCGGTGCCCACCGTCTCCGGCACTCCCCAGGCCCGCGCCAGTCCGAGCTCCTCCTCCGCCAGCGACCGGGCCGCCTCGCCGCGCCGCAGCGCCGCCTGGACCAGCGCCGCCTCGGAACGCCATGTGTGGAAGCCGGGGCCGGACATCCCGCGGGCGAGTGCTCGTTCACCGCACCGGAGGAAGTCGGCGAGGCCCTCGTCCAGCCGCCCCTGCGCGACCCGCAGCCGGCCGCGGACCATCAGGACGTGGTCGTTGACCCAGTTGGCGTTCAACTCACCCGCGAGCCCGGCACGTCGGAGAAGATCCTCGGCTTCCTCCGGCCTTCCCCGCCGGATGAGCGAGTCCATCGACGTCGCGGTCGCGAAGACGGCGACGCTGTGCGCCGGCCCGATGTCGATCGCCCGCAGTTCCTCCAGTGCCGAGGCCGCGTCCGCCTGGCTGTCCGCGAGGCGCCCCACCCGTCCCGCCAGGTTCGCGCGCACGCTGAGCGCCTGGAGGCGACCGAGCGCGGAGCCGCGGGCCCGTGCCTGCCGCACGGCGGCGTCCGCGTGCTCCAGCGCCGCCACCGTCTCGCCAGCCGCCCGCAAGGCGACCAGGGCGTCGTAGTAGACGAAGGACTCGTCCGACAGCGGGTCCGCCCCCTCCCCCAGGGCCAGTTCGGCGAGGCTCACGACCTCCTCCGGGCACCGGCCGACCATCGCCGCGCGCAGGCTCAGCAGCGCGGCCAGCGGCCGCCGGACGCCGGTGTCCGGCGCATCGAGGACGTTCAGCTCCATCAGCCGCTCCACGGCGTCCGGGGCGGAGGCCAGGTTGGTCAGGGCGATGTGGATGCGGTCGATCTCCAGACGCAGGGCGTCGGCGGGGTCCGCCTCCCGGATGTGTTCGCTGGTGCGCCGGAGGACCTCCAGCGCCTCCGGGTAGCGGTCCACGGCCAGCATCGCGCCGGCCAGTCTGCGCGCCACCTCGGTCCGCTCGACCGGGTCCTGGGACAGCCGGAGACTGCTCTCCAGGCTTCGGACGGCCACCGGAACGCTGGAGGCGAGCTCCAGCCGGCCGAGCGAGGCCAGCAGCCCGGCCCGTGACTCCTCGCCGGTCTCCTCCCGCAGCGCACGCCGCAGGTACGCCGCGGCCGCTGCGGTCCGGCCCTCCTCGGCCGCCCCTTCGGCGGCCCGGGCCAGGACCTCCGGTGCCCACGCCTCGCCCCGGGGGCCGGGCAGGAGGTGGACGGCGATCCGCTGCGCCGAGGCACCGCGCGCCCGCAGGAAGCGGGCGGCACCGCGGTGGAGTGCCATCCGCCGGCTGGGCAGCACCGTGGAGGCCACGGCCGCGGCGAGGGCCGCGCAGCCGAAGGCCGTCCCTTCCTCCCCGGCGCGGGTCAGGTACTCGGCCCGCACCAGTGCGTGCAGGGCGTCCGCCAGCTGCGGTTCGGCGAGGCCGGTGGCCTCGACCAGCAGGTCGACACTCAGATCTGCGCTGGGGCCTGTGCTCGGGCCTGCGCTGGGGCCTGCGCTCGGGCCGCCGATCGGGCCCACGCCGAGGACGGCGGCGGCCGTCGCCACCGTCGCGGCATGCGGCGCCAGTGCCTCCATCCGCGCGAGCACGGCCGGGCCCACGTCGGTCGGGACGTACTCGGTGATCCGTGCCGCCAGGTCCTCTTCGGTGCGCCGAGGGTCGGTGTGCTGCGGGCCGGTGTACTGCACGTCAGTGTGATGCGGGTCAGCGGCCCGGAGTCCGCGCAGCAGGGCGCGGAGCAGCAGCGGGTTGCCGCCGGTGGCCTCCCGGCAGGCCGTGGTCACGGCCCGGCCCGGGTGCCTGCCGAGGACGTCCTCGGCCAGCGCCTCGACCGCGTCCTCGGCGAGGCCGCCCAGCGTCATCCGGTGCCGGAACAGCGGCACGACGTCGGCGAGGACGTCCGTGTTCGCGTGCGTCCCCTCCTCCCCGAGCGTGGCGAGGAGGACCAGGGGCAGCTCGGCACCACGCCGGAGCACGTAGCGCAGCCAGCGCAGCGAACGGGCGTCGGCCCGCTGGAGGTCGTCGACGGCCAGCACCAGGCGCCTGCCGTCCGTCGCCCGGACCAACCGCCGGTACAGGTCGTCGAGCGCCACCGATTCGGGGGCGGACGCCCAGAGCGCGGCCGGTGCCGGTTCGGCCCACGGCGTCAGGTGGTCGAAGAACCGGCGGACCATGCCGAACGGGAGCTCGCGTTCGAGCGGATCGAGCGCCGCCGACAGCACGAGGACGTCCGGGTCCTCACGGACGCCGGCCAGTGCCTCCCGCAGCAGTTCCGTCTTCCCGCTGCCCCAGGCTCCGCCGAGCAGGACGGAGACGCAGCCGGCTCCCCCGGCGGCGAGCAGGTGCCGGAGCACCTCCGACTCGCGCGCGCGGCCGCGCAGGACGGGCAGGACGGGCAGGACGGGCAGGACGGGCAGCGTGAGCGGCACGTCCGGCACGTGCGGCGCTGCCGCGTCACCGAGATCGATCACTGTTGGGCTTGTCGCCATGTCACACCAGGGCTGTCCGTCTGCGGAGCGCCGCCGTCCTCCGAGGCCGGGAGGGCCGCGGAGGAGCAGGGTGACGCTGTGGAACCGGAGCGGCGGAGGACGCGGCCACGCGGACCTCGCGCCACCACGACCGGACCGGGCCGCTCATGGGTCGATTCTCACCCGTGCGCGTCAACGTCTTGTCAACGTCCTGTCAGCACCCCATCGGCACCCCGCCGGCGCCGTCGGCCGGGCGGCTCCCGCGGCGCGGGGCGCGTCCGCCCGACCTTTCGGTACCGCCCGTCATGTTCCGGTGGGCGGTGCGGCTCTAGCGTGGTGCGGCCGGGTGGTTCGCCGTCAGTGCCCGTTCGGGCGCTGGGAGCCCGCGTGCCGAGCGTGTCGCGTACGGGCCGGCCGGACCCGCCTCCGTCCCCCGCACCACCGCCACGGGACCACCGCCACGGACCCACCCCCGGCGACGTCCGATCCGGCAGGAGCCGGAGGACGCCGGAAGACGCAATGAAGAAGCAAGAGGAGAAAGTCGTTGAGCAACGAGAGCCTGGCCAACCTGCTCAAGGAGGAGCGTCGTTTCGCTCCTCCGGCAGAGCTCGCCGCAGCGGCCAACGTCACCGCGGCCG
>NZ_JBHVPD010000182.1:0-7423 GCF_042887525.1 Kitasatospora sp. NPDC057936 | reverse complement strand
CCACCCGCCCCGAACACCATCTTTGGCGGGGCCTGGGGGGGTGGGTTTTGTTATTATGCGACGGGGGGGGCCGGGCGGCCGCCGGGGGGGGGGGTTGGTGCCCCGCCCGGGTCGGCCCGTTTCACAGCTCCAGCGGTAGGGCTGTCACTTCTGTTCCGCCAGCGCCTTGTTGAGGAGGACGACGTTGACGCCCTCCTGGCCGAGGAAACCGAGGGAACGGCCTTCGGTGTACGTGTCGACCAGCTTGGCGACCGTCTCCACCGGGAGCTTGCGCTCCCTGGCGACCCGGTTGACCTGCTCCTTGGCGTAGGCCACCGAGATGTGCGGGTCGAGGCTGGAACCGGAGGAGGTCAGCGCGTCCGCCGGGACGCTCGCCGGGTCGACGCCGTCGAACTCGGCGGCCGCGGCGCGGCGGTCGTTGACGGCCTTCAGCAGGTCGTCGCTGTTCGGGCCGAGGTTGGAGGCGCCCGAGTTGTCGCCGGCGTAGTTGTTCGCGGAGGGGCGGGGCTGGAACCACTTCGGGTCCGGCACCGGCTCCTCCTTCGGGTCGTCCGGGTTCTTCTTCGGCAGGTTGTAGTTCTGGCCGAGCAGGCTCGAACCGACCTGGTTGCCGTCGGACTTCACGATCGAGCCGTTGGCCTTGTCGCTGAAGGCGACCTGCGAGATGCCGGTGACCAGCAGCGGGTACGCGATCCCGAGGATCACCGTCAGGACCAGCAGCATCCGCAGCGCGGTGAAGTGGGTGCGGACGGTCGTCGGCAGGGGCTTGGACATGATGCTTCTTTCCTTTCCCTGCGTCAGCTGAGGCCGGGGATGAACTGGACGACGAGGTCGATCAGCTTGATTCCGACGAACGGCACGATCAGTCCGCCGATGCCGTAGATCCCGATGTTGCGGCTCAGCAGGGAGCTCGCGTCGGAAGGACGGTAACGGACGCCGCGCAGGGCGAGCGGGATGAGGCCGATGATGACCAGGGCGTTGAAGATGATCGCCGAGGTGATCGCGGACTGCGGGCTGTGCAGGCCCATGATGTTGAGGTGCCGCAGGCCCGGGTACACGCCGGCGAACATCGCGGGGATGATCGCGAAGTACTTGGCCACGTCGTTCGAGATCGAGAACGTGGTCAGCGCGCCGCGGGTGATGAGCAGCTGCTTGCCGATCTCGACGATCTCGATCAGCTTGGTCGGGTTGGAGTCGAGGTCGACCATGTTGCCGGCCTCCTTGGCCGCCATGGTCCCGGTGTTCATCGCGACGCCGACGTCGGCCTGGGCGAGCGCGGGGGCGTCGTTGGTGCCGTCGCCGGTCATCGCGACCAGCTTGCCGCCCTCCTGCTCCTTCTTGATCAGGGCCATCTTGTCCTCGGGCGTGGCCTCGGCGAGGAAGTCGTCCACGCCGGCCTCCTCCGCGATCGCCTTGGCGGTCAGCGGGTTGTCGCCCGTGATCATGATGGTCTTGATGCCCATCCGGCGCAGCTCGTCGAAGCGCTCGCGCATGCCCTCCTTGACCACGTCCTTGAGGTGGATGACCCCGAGGACCTTGGCCGGAGCGTCGGCGATCTTCGTGGCGACCACCAGCGGGGTGCCACCGGCCGCGGAGATGCCGTCGACCAGGGTGGCGACCTCGCCGCCGACCGAACCGCCGTTCTCGTTCACCCAGTTGGTGACGGCGCCGGCCGCACCCTTGCGGACCTGGTGGACTCCCTCGGGCTCGTCCAGGTCCACGCCCGACATGCGGGTCTGGGCGGTGAACGGGACCCAGGTGGCGTGCGTCAGCTCGCCCTGGGCGCGGGCCCGCAGGCCGTACTCGGTCTTCGCCAGGACCACGATCGAGCGGCCCTCGGGGGTCTCGTCCGCGAGCGAGGACAGCTGCGCGGCACTGGCCAGCTCGCCGGTCTCCACGCCCGGGGCGGGCAGGAACTCGGCGGCCTGGCGGTTGCCCAGGGTGATGGTGCCGGTCTTGTCGAGCAGCAGGGTGTTGACGTCGCCGGCGGCCTCGACGGCGCGGCCGGACATCGCCAGCACGTTGCGCTGCACCAGGCGGTCCATGCCGGCGATGCCGATCGCGGACAGCAGCGCGCCGATGGTGGTCGGAATGAGCGCCACGATCAGGGCGACCAGGACGATCATCGACTGCGGGGCGCCCGCGAAGGTCGCCATCGGCTGGAGCGTGACGACCGCGACCAGGAAGACGATGGTCAGCGAGGCCAGCAGGATGTTGAGCGCGATCTCGTTCGGCGTCTTCTGCCGGGCGGCGCCCTCGACGAGGGCGATCATCCGGTCGATGAACGACTTGCCGGGCTCCGAGGCGATCTTCACCACGATCCGGTCCGACAGCACCTTCGTACCGCCGGTGACGGCACTGCGGTCGCCGCCGGACTCGCGGATCACCGGCGCGGACTCGCCGGTGATCGCCGACTCGTCGACCGAGGCGACACCCTCGACGACGTCACCGTCGCCCGGGATGATCTGCCCGGCCTCGACCACCACGTGGTCGCCCAGCTGGAGCGCGGTCCCGGGGACCTCCTCCTCGGCCTGGCTCTTCGGCCAGTCCAGCAGGCGGCGGGCGACCGACTCGGTCTTGGTCTTGCGCAGGGTGTCGGCCTGGGCCTTGCCGCGGCCCTCGGCGACGGCCTCCGCCAGGTTGGCGAAGATCGTGGTGAGCCACAGCCAGACGGTGATCGACCAGGCGAAGACCGACGGGTGGGCGATCGCGGAAACGGTGGTGACGACCGAGCCGACCTCGACCACGAACATGACCGGGTTCTTGATCATCACCCGGGGGTCGAGCTTCTTCACCGCGTCCGGCAGCGAGGTGAGCAGCAGCTTCGGGTCGAGCAGCCCGCTGGACACTCTGTGCGAGCCGGCGGCGGCCTCGGCCTTGTCGGCCGGTGCGGGGGTGAGCGTAGGGGTGGACATCAGGAGAGACCTTCCGCGATCGGCCCGAGAGCCAGGGCCGGGAAGTAGGTGAGGCCGACGACGATCAGGATCACGCCGGACAGCAGACCCACGAACAGCGGCTTGTGAGTGGGCAGGGTGCCCGGAGTGGCCGGGACCGGCTGCTGCTGGGCGAGCGATCCGGCCAGCGCCATGACGAAGACGATCGGCAGGAAGCGGCCGAAGACCATCGCCAGACCGAGCGCGGTGTCGTACCAGTCGGTGTTGACGGTGATGCCGCCGAAGGCCGAGCCGTTGTTGTTGGCGGCCGAGGTGAACGCGTACAGCACCTCGGAGAAGCCGTGGGCGCCCGAGTTGAGCATCCCGGCCCGCTCGCCCGGCAAGGCCATCGCCACACCGGTGCCGACCAGCACGATGGTCGGGGTGGTGAGGATGTACAGCGAGGCGAACTTCATCTCGCGGCCGCCGAGCTTCTTGCCCAGGTACTCGGGGGTGCGCCCGACCATCAGGCCGGCCACGAAGACCGCGACGATGGCCAGCACCAGCATGCCGTACAGGCCGGATCCGGTACCGCCGGGCGCGATCTCACCCAGCATCATGTTGAAGATCGTCAGACCGCCGCCGAACGGCGTGAACGAGTCGTGGAAGGAGTTGACCGCACCGGTCGACGTCAGCGTCGTCGAAGCGGCGAACAGCGAGCTGGCCGCGATGCCGAAGCGCTGCTCCTTGCCCTCCATCGCGGCGCCCGCGGCCTGCAGGGCGGTGCCCCCGTGCTGCGACTCGGCGAAGGTGAGCAGGGCGGCCGAGGCGACCCAGAACAGACCCATCACGGCGACGATCGCGTAGCCCTGGCGGTTGTCGCCGACCATCCGGCCGAAGGTGCGCGGCAGGGCGAAGGCGATCACCAGGAGCAGGAAGATCTCGACCAGGTTCGAGAAACCGGTCGGGTTCTCGAACGGGTGCGCCGAGTTGGCGTTGAAGAAGCCGCCGCCGTTGGTGCCCAGGAGCTTGATGACCTCCTGGGAGGCCACCGGGCCGCCCGGGATCTTCTGGACCTCGCCCGACAGGGTGTGCACGTCGGTGAAGCCGTGGAAGTTCTGGATCACGCCGCTGGCGGCCAGCACCAGGGCGAAGACGATCGACAGCGGCAGCAGCAGCCGCAGCGAGATCCGGGTGAGGTCCACCCAGAAGTTGCCGACGCGGTCGGTGCGGTTGCGCGTGAAGCCCCGGATCAGCGCGGCGACGACGGCGATGCCGACGGCCGCGGAGACGAAGTTCTGCACCGCCAGGCCCATCATCTGCACCAGGTGGCCCATCGCGGACTCGCCGCTGTAGGACTGCCAGTTGGTGTTGGTGACGAACGAGATCGCGGTGTTCCAGGCCTGGTGGCCCTCCATCTGCGGAACACCCAGGTTCAGCAGGAGGAAGGTCTGCAGCCGGATCAGGGCGTAGAGGAAGAGGACGGAGACCGCCGAGAAGGCCAGCACCGAGCGGAGGTAGACCGGCCAGCGCTGGTCGGCGTCGCCGTCCACGCCGATCACCTTGTAGATGCCGCGCTCGACTCTGAGGTGCTTGGCCGAGGTGAGGAGCCCGGCGATGTAGTCGCCGAGGGGGCGGTAGCACAGGGCCAGCGCGCCGACGAGGGCGATGGCCTGCAACCAGCCAGCGAGAGTGGATCCCATGTCAGAACTTCTCCGGGAAGATCAGCGCGACGACGAGGTAGCCGACGAGAGCGACGGCCACGATCAGACCTGCGAGGTTCTCAGCGCTCACAGCTTCTCCACCCCCCGCGCGATCAGGGCGATGACGGCGAACACGGCGACCGTGACACCGACGTAGATGAGGTCGGACATGGGCTCCACCAGCGTGGTTCGGGAGACTGCCGCGACCGGCCGGGGGGCTGATCGCGGCACCGGCGGAAGACCGGCTGAAGCAGCAAACCAGCCATCAGAGGGGCGTTATGGGTTCCTGACGCCCTCCATACGGGTGAACGGTGGACGTTGACGCGACCTTGACGCGGACGGGTGCCAGGACGCGGAACGGTCCCGGACGGGGCGTGCCGTCCGGGACCGTTCGTATCCGAATGTGCAGGTCAGGTGCGTACTGGGTGCGGTGGGGGCGCCGGTCACATCCTCATGCGCAGGCGGCACACGACCGCGTCGGTGCTCCGGCGCAGGGCGCGGTCGATCACGGCGCCCCGCCGGTTCTGCAGCGCCCGCTGGTACCAGTGGGCGGGCTCCACCTCGGGGATCAGCACCGTCAGGCGGTCGTACGCGTGCTCCTCCCCCAGCCTGTTGACGAACTCCGCGATCGGCTGGCCCAGCCGGCGGTGGCCGTCCGGGATCTCCACCAGCGGCACGCCCGGGTCCCACAGCTCCCAGTCCCGCCGCAGCGCCTCGGCCTCGGCCCGCTCGTGCACGACGGTCACCGCCATGACCTCGTCGCCGAGCGACAGCGCCGCCGACAGGCCGTCCCGGGTGAGCCGGGTGATCGCCGTCACCGGGACGACGACCAGGCTGCGCCGGCGGACCACCGCGCCGGGCACCCGGCCCAGCTCCAGGCGTTCGCCGATCCGCTCGTAGCCGCGGTGGATCAGCTCGAAGAGCAGCACCAGCAGCGGCAGCGCCACCACGATGCCCCAGGCGCCCTCGGTGAACTTGGTGCCGGTCACGACGAGCGTCGCGACACCGGTGAGCACGGCGCCGAAGCCGTTCAGCGCGGCCTTCCACCGCCAGTTGGCCGGCCGGTGCAGGTACCAGTGCTTGACCATGCCGACCTGGCAGATCGTGAAGCCGACGAAAACGCCGATGGAGAACAGCGGCACCAGGCTGTTGACGTCACCGCCGGAGCCGACCAGCAGCGCCGCCGAGACGATCGCGAGGAAGAGGACGCCGTGCCGGTGCACCTGCCGGTCGGCGCGCAGCGCGAACACGTGCGGGAGGTGGTTGTCCCGGGCCAGCAGGTGGAGCAGGACGGGCAGGCCGCCGAAGGAGGTGTTGGCGGCCAGGCCGAGCAGGACCACGGTGGAGAACTGGACGACGTAGAACGCGGCGCCGTGCCCGAGCGAGGCGTCGGCCAGCTGGGCGAGCACGGTGACGCCCTCGACCGGCTGGAGGTGGAAGCGGCCGATCAGCACGGCCAGTCCGATCAGCATCACGCCGAGCAGCGCGCCCAGCGCGACCTCGGTGTGCTGGGCGCGCTTGACGCGCGGCATACGGAAGGAGGGGACGGCGTTGGCCACCGCCTCGACGCCGGTCAGCGCCGAGCAGCCGGCCGCGAAGGCCTTCAGCAGGAGCAGTGCGCCGACGGTGGTCGCGTTCTCGGCCAGCACGGACGCGTGGCCGGCGGCGGCCGCGGTGCTGGCGGGGGCGTCCCGGAACAGGCCGACCACGATGATCGCCATGATCGAGAGGACGAAGACGGCGGTCGGCGCCATGAACCAGCGGGCCGACTCGGCGATGCCGCGGAGGTTGACGGCCGTCACCAGGGCCAGCACGCCGAGGCAGAGCCAGACCCGGTCGTCGTACAGGCCCGGCACGGCCGAGGTGAGCGCGGCCACGCCGGCCGTCACCGAGACCGCGACGTTCAGGATGTAGTCGATGACCAGCGAGGCCGCGGCCGTGAGAGCGGTCCGGCGGCCCAGGTGCTCCTTGGCCACCGCGTACGACCCGCCGCCGTCCGGGAAGGCCGCGATCACCTGTCGGTAGGACGCCACCAGCACGGCCAGCAGGACGGCTATCGCCACCGTGACGGGGAGCGTGAAGCCCAGCCCGTACGCCCCGGCCGCGGCGAGCACCAGGACGATCGACTCCGGCCCGTACGCCACCGAGGCCATGGCGTCCAGCGAGAGGGCGGCCAGGCCGCCGAGGGCCGAGAGGCGGTGCCGTTCGTCACCCGCGCCGGCGTCCGGGGGCTGGGGGTCGGCCTCGACGGCCGGGGTGGAGATGGCGCTGGACATCGACGGGACCTCCGCAGTCGGTAGTTGCTCCGATCCTGCGGGTCACGGCCCCGGCGGGACTCCGGCCCCTACGCGATCCTGACGCGGCCGGGAACGCCTTTTACGCGTCGTTGACGCCGCGCCCGGAGGCACGACGGGAGCGCGGCGGGCGCACGGGGGAAGGTCTGGACGGGGGTGGGCGGGCCACGTCACGGCGGTCGCCGCTTGGGAAGACGGGAAGGACTCCCACCCCCGTGGCCCCCACTCTGCTGCCTGCCACCTGTAATTGCAAGCAATGTGCAATAAGTCGCCACCCGATCGACCCGCCGGGCGGAACGCGGAGAAAAACGAAAACAGCCCCCGATCCGCGTTTCCGCAGATCAGGGGCTGTTCTCTATCCGGTGGCTGGTGCAGGGTTCGAACCTGCGTAGCTTGCGCGACAGATTTACAGGCCGCTGACCAGGCAGCTCCTGATCACGGACCGAATCTGGTCCGCGCCTGGTCCGGATCATGGTCTCGGCGCCCCTACCAACCCACCTCCGCAAGCACCTGAAGGGCCGCATCGGGCAGCGGTATCCGCAGCCCCCAGGCG
>NZ_JBHVPD010000181.1:0-7630 GCF_042887525.1 Kitasatospora sp. NPDC057936 | reverse complement strand
GGCCCGGCTGGCGCGGGCCGCGCGGACCGCGCCGGGCCGGCTGCGGCTGGCCGGGGCGGTGCTGGCGGTGCTGACCGTGGCGTTCGGGGGGCTGAGCGCCTGGCAGCTGGAGACGCGGGCGCAGGCCGCCGAGCGGGTGGTGTCGTACAGCCAGCCGCTGAGCGAGGCGGCCGCGGACATCCACCGTTCGCTCGCGGACGCGGACACCACCGCGGCCACCGGCTTCCTGCTCGCGGGCGCGGAGCCGAAGGCCGTCCGGGACCGCTACGAGCAGGACCTCTCGACGGCCGCCCGGCTGATCGCCGAGGCCGCCGCCCGGACGACGTCCTCCTCCCCCGCACAGGGCTCGCTGGCCCGGCTGAACCAGCAACTGCCCGTCTATGCGGGCCTGGTGGAGAGCGCGCGGGCGGACAACCGGCAGGGCTTCCCGCTCGGCGGCGCCTACCTGCGCTACGCCTCGGAGCAGATGCGCAACGTGCTGCTGCCGGCCGCCGCCGAGCTGACGGCGTTCGAGGACAAGGAGCTCTCGAACGACTACGACGAGGCGAAGTCCGCGCCCTGGGGCGCCTACGCGCTCGGGGTGCTGACCCTCGGCGCGCTGGTCTGGGTGCAGGTGGTGCTGTTCCGCCGCACCAACCGGGTGTTCAACGTCGGCCTGCTGGGCGCCACCGCCGCCGTCCTCGCGGGCTCGCTCTGGCTGGCCGTCACCGGCGCCACCACGAGCGCCGCGCTGGACGACAGCGACCGCCTCGGCGCCACCCCGCTGCGCGCCCTCAACACCGCGCGGGTGGACGTGCTGACGGCCCGCCTGGCGGAGAACCTGCACTACGTCGCCCGCGGTTCGACCACCAAGTACGCGGAACTGTGGTCCGCGACGACGACGCACCTGTCGCAGGCCGTGCCCGCGGGCACCCCGGAGGCGTCCCGCCCCGGCTCGCTGCCGGAGGCGTTCCGGCTGGCGCCGGCGTCCGCCCGGGACGCCGTCGGCGAGGCGGCCCAGCAGTTCGACTCGTGGTCCTCCCGGCACGACACGGCGAAGATGCTGGAGACGGACACCGCGGACTACCAGGGCGCCCTGGACGCGACGGTGACGGCCGACCCGGCCAAGGCGCCGAACACCGCCGACGCCGCGTTCAACGCGACCGACCAGCAGCTCGCGAAGGCCGCCGACGCCGAGCAGCAGCAGTTCCACAAGGCCGCCGACGGCACCGACGGCGACCTGCGCACCACCGCCGCCGCGGTCGCCGTCCTCGGCCTGCTGGCCGCGGCGGCGGCGCTGCGCGGCCTCGGCCGCCGACTGGCCGAGTACCGGTAGAGGGGGGACGGACACATGCGCAAGGGGACAGTACGGACCCGCACGGTGACGGCGCTGGCACTGCTGGCGTCCTGCGCCGCCGTGCTCGGCGGGGGCGGCCCGTCCGGCGCCGCACCGCTGGCGGCGGAGGCGGCACCGCTGTCGCCGCCGGCACCACAGGCCGCGCAGGCCGGACCCTGCGACATCTACGGCAGCGTCCCGCCGAGCACCGAGGACGGCCCGGCGGTGAAGGCCGTCAAGGCCAAGCGCAGCCTGGTGATCGGCGTGGACCAGAACAGCTTCCGCTGGGGCGCCCGCAACCCGAACACCGGCCAGATCGAGGGCTTCGACATCGACCTCGCCCGCGCGATCGGTGCGGCGATCATGGGCGACCCGAACAGGGTCGTCCTCAAGCCGGTGGCGACGGCCGACCGGGTCGACGCCATCCAGAAGGGCCGGGTCGACCTGATCGTCCGCACCATGACGATCAACTGCCAGCGGATGGAGCAGGTGGCCTTCTCCAAGCCGTACTTCAACATCACCCAGCGGGTGCTGGTGCCCCGGTCGTCCCCGGCGAAGAACCTCGACGACGCGATCACCGGCAAGACCGTGTGCGCCGCCAACGGCTCCACGGCCGCGACGGTGCTGAAGGACGTCAAGAAGACCGCCAAGCAGGTCGTCCCGGTGGAGAACCAGCTGGACTGCCTGGTCCTCATGCAGCTCGGCAAGGTCGACGCCACGATGACCGACGACGGCCTCGCGGCCGGCCAGGCCGCCCAGGACCAGACCGTGCGGATCGTGGACGGCGAGGCGCAGCCCGAGGTCATCGGCGTCGCGATGCTCAAGAGCAGCCCCGATCTCACCGCGCGGGTCAACCAGGTGCTGGCCGACTACTACGCGAGCGGCGCCTGGCGCAGCTCGTACGAGCGGTGGCTCAAGCCGTACATGCTCAACGACGCCGACCACTACTGGCCCGGCGCGACGGCCCACTAGGAACGGCCGCCGACGGCCCTCCGGCGGCCCTCCGGAGGGCCGCCGGGCGGCCACGGCCCGCACGCGGGCCGTTGACGCCGTCTTGACGCCCCGCGCCCGCTCCGCCCGAAGGAGCACCGGCTAGGGTTCGGGACGATCACCACGGGGAGACCCGTCGTGCACGGGGAGATCCGCAGCCCGTCAGGGCCGGGTCGGTGAAGGAAGGATGGACGGCGGTGGCATCTGCTGGCCCGGTACTGAACCGGGAGGAGGTGGACCGCGCGCTCGCGCGCCTCGGCGCAGAGCGCGACGCGGTCGAGTCGGCGCTGCTGGCCCTGCAGGACCACCCGGGCCTGCGGCTGCTGGACGGCGCCGAGCTGTCCGGGCGGACGCAGGAGCGCTGGGCCGTCGCCGGGAAGGGCCTGCCGCTGCTGTGGGCGCTGTTCGACCGGTACTCCGAGGCGCTCGCCTCCGCGCGCGCCGTGCGGGCCCGCAAGGCCAAGCCGGGCTCGGCCGAACTCGCCGAGCTGAGCGAGCTGTTGACCGGGGACGCGGTGACCGTCCCGGGCGGCGCGCTGCCGGACGGGCCGCAGCTGCTCGGCGCACCCGCCAAGCTGGTCGAGCGGGTCAGCCTGGACGCGCTGATGGCCAGGATGAACTCCTGGTACGCCACCGTCCTGGAGGTGGTCAGCGCCGCCGACGCGGTGTGGTCCGCGCTGCCGGCCAGGATCGACCTGCTGCTCGCCGAACTGCACCGGGTGCGCACGCTCGCCGCCTCGCTCGGCGTCCACGCCGCCACCCACCCGCTGGGCGACGACCTGGCCGGACTGGAAGCCGACCTGACGGCCCTGCGCACCGAGGTGCGCGGCGACCCGCTCGCGCTGTGGCGCCCGGCCCGGGTGCCCGCCCAGCGCGGCACCGTGCCGGAGGGCGGCGCGTTCGCCTCCCCGTCCGGGGTGGTGGACACCGAGCGCTTCGACCGGGCCGGGCGGGCGCTGGACGGCGTGCGGCTGGAGCTGGAGAACCTGCTGCGGCTGCGCGACGACGCCGAGGAGCGCCTCCAGGGCGTCGGCGACCTGCTCCAGCGGGCCGACGCGACGCTCGGCGAGGCCCGCCGGGCGCGCGGCGAGGTGCTGGCGAAGATAGCCGCCAGCGACGTCCCCGCGGTACCGGGCCCGGCCTCGGCGCTGCGCGAACGTATCGTCGTGGCACTGGAGTTGCGGCAGGCCGGGCAGTGGGGCCGGCTGGCGCCGCTGCTGGACGCGCTGGAGGACGCGGCCGCCAAGGAGCTGGCCCGCGCCCGCCAGTCGCTGACCGAGGTCACCCAGCCGCTCGCCGTGCGGGCGGAACTGCGCGGCCGGCTGGACGCCTACAAGGCGATGGCCGCCCGGCTGCGGGTGTCCGAGGACCCGGAAGTGATCGAGCGGTACGAGAAGGCGCGCTGGCTGCTGTGGAGCGCGCCCTGCGACCTGCGGGCGGCGGCCGCCGCGGTGGCCCGCTTCCAGCAGTCGCTGCGGCCGGCGCACGCCGAGTCCGCACACGAGGAGGCCGGCCAGACGCCGGTCGACGGACAGGTACAGGGGGGCTGAGGTTGATGGGCGAGGCGTGCACACGGCCGGATTGCACCGGCAACGGGACGATCGACGCCGACGGCTACTGCGACGAGTGCGGGCTGGCCCCGGTGGCCGGCACCACCTCCGCGAAGGCCGCCGCGCCCCCGAAGGCGGCGGCGGGCCCCGGCGCCCCCTGCCCGCGCGACTGCTCCGGCACGATCGACGCGGACGGCTACTGCGACGAGTGCGGCCTCACCGCGCCCGGCGGCGAGACCGGCACCACCCAGCCGTACGTGCCCTCGGCCCGGGTCGCCCCGGACACCGGCAACTCCGTCCGCTCGGCCCGCACCGGCTCCGCCCGCTCGATGTCCGGCCGCTCCCGCTCGCACCGCTCGACCCGCACCGGCAGCAGCCGCTCGGTCTCGGTGCGCAGCACCCGCGGCAGCGTCAGCGCGGGCACCCGCAGCCGGCTCGGCGCCGGCCTGGTGACCGTCCCGACCGTGGAGACGGCCGACCCGTCCCTCGCGGTGCTGGAGAACCCCGAGGTGCCCGAGCGCAAGCGCTTCTGCGCCAAGTGCGAGGCGCCGGTGGGCCGGGAGAAGGACGGCCGCCCGGGCCGCCCGGACGGCTTCTGCACCAAGTGCGGCACGCCGTACTCGTTCACGCCCAAGCTGCGCCGCGGGGACCTCGTCGGCGGCCAGTACGAGGTCGTGGGCTGCCTGGCGCACGGCGGCCTCGGCTGGATCTACCTCGCGGTGGACCGCCGGGTCAACGACAAGTGGGTCGTCCTCAAGGGCCTGCTGAACACCGGCGACGAGGACGCGCTGGCCGCGGCCGTCGCCGAGCGGCGCTTCCTCGCCGAGGTGGACCACCCGAACATCGTCCGGATCATCAACTTCGCCGAGCACCTGGACATCGGCTCCGGCTCCACCGACGGCTACATCGTCATGGAGTACGTCGGCGGCAAGTCGCTCAAGGACATCGCCAACGACCGCCGCACCGCGGACGGCCGGCGCGAGCCGCTGCCCGTCGAGGTGGGGATCGCGTACGCGCTGGAGGCGCTGCCGGCGCTCGGGTACCTGCACGCCCGGGGCCTGATCTACTGCGACTTCAAGATCGACAACGTGATCCAGAGCGGCGACGCGCTCAAGATCATCGACATGGGCGCGGTCTGCCGCCTCGACCACGACGGCCCGATCTACGGCACCGTCGGCTACCAGGCCCCCGAGATCGCGAGCCTCGGCCCCTCCCCCGCCTCCGACCTCTACACCGTCGCCCGCACCCTCGCGGTGCTCACCTTCGACTTCCAGGGCTACAGCACCACCTACCGCGACACGCTGCCCGGCCCCGAGGACGTCGAGGTCTTCGCGACGTACGAGTCGTACTACCGCTTCCTGGTCCGCGCCACCGACCCCGACCCGGCCCGCCGCTTCGCCTCCGCGGAGGAGATGGCCGACCAGCTCACCGGCGTGCTGCGGGAGGTCCTGGCCCTCCAGGACGGCCGGGCCCGGCCCGCGCTCTCCACCCTGTTCGGGCCCGAACTGCGCGTCGTCGACACCGAGCTGGTGCTGCCCACCGAGCAGACCGGACAGCTCAGGGTGGCCGAGCTCGACCCGGCGGCCGCCGCCCTCGCGCTGCCCGTCCCCCGGGTCGACCCCGGCGACCCCAACGCGGGCTTCCTCGCGACCCTGCTCGCCACCGACCCCCAGGAGGCGCTCGCCGCACTGGCCGGCGCCCCCGCCGACTCCGCCGAACGCCGCCTGCGCGAACTGCGCGCCCTGCTCGAACTCGGCCGCCACAGCGAGGCCCTGGCCGCGCTCGCGACCCTGGAGCAGGACCACTCCGACGACTGGCGGGTCGTCTGGTACCGCGGCCTCACCGCCCTCGTCGGCGCCACCGCCGGAGCCGACGCGAGCGCGGGCGAGCCGGACGAGGCCTCCCTGCGGGCCGCCGCCGAGGCCTTCGACGCGGTCTACGACGCCTTCCCCGGCGAGAGCGCCCCCAAGCTGGCC
Organism: Kitasatospora sp. NPDC057936; assembly: GCF_042887525.1. Classification (NCBI taxonomy): domain Bacteria; kingdom Bacillati; phylum Actinomycetota; class Actinomycetes; order Kitasatosporales; family Streptomycetaceae; genus Kitasatospora; species Kitasatospora sp. NPDC057936. The sequence goes on along the minus strand of NZ_JBHVPD010000181.1, from coordinate 1,799 downwards.
CTCGCCATCTGCGCCGAACTGCTCGGCGACGGCGGCGACGCGGCCGAGTTCTACCGGCTCGTCTGGACCACCGACCAGTCCTACCTCAGCGCCGCCTTCGGCCTCGCCCGGGTCCGCCTCGACGACGGGATGCGGCCGGACGCCGTCCGCGTCCTGGAGTCCGTCCCGGCCACCTCCAGCCAGTACACCGCCGCCCGCATCGCCGCCGTCCGCGCCCGGCTGCGCGAGCGCGCCGCGACCGAGCCGATCGGCGCCGACCTCGCGGCCGGCTCCGACCAGCTGACGGCCCTGCGGCTGGACGACCGGCGGCGCGAGGAACTGTCCGTCGAGGTGCTCCAGGCCGCCCTCGGCTGGGTCACCGCCGGCTCCGCCGGGGCCGGCCAGGGCGGACGGCCGACGGTGCTGGGACGACCCGCCGACGAGCGGGAACTGCGCTTCGCCCTGGAACAGTCCTACCGGGTACTCGCCCGGTTGGCAGACCGGGCCGAGACCAGGATCGAGATGGTGGAACGGGCCAACCGCGCCCGCCCCAGGACGTGGGTGTAACCGATGCCGCAGCAGACCGTGTGCCCGAGCTGTTCCGAACCGCTGGCCCCGGAGGACGCCTTCTGCGGCGCCTGCGGGACCGGCCGGGACAGCCGGCCCGCCCCGGGCGCGATGCCCGCGGGCTGGGCCTCCCCCCGCGCCGAGTCCGTCCCCGCGCAGCAGCACGGGCCGGTCTGCGTCCACTGCGCCCTGCCGCAGGTCGGCGCCGACGGCTACTGCGAGGCCTGCGGCGGCGCCCAGCCGCGCCCGCGCGACCACATGGAGAAGGCCCTCGCGGGCGTCGCCGGGGTCAGCGACCGCGGCGTGCGCCACCACCGCAACGAGGACTCCTTCACCGTCGCCGCGACCTCGCTGCCCGGCGGCGAGCCCGTCGTCGTCGCCGTCGTGTGCGACGGCGTCTCCTCCTCGGACCGCCCGGACCAGGCCTCCGAGACCGCCGTCGACGCCGCCTCCGAGTCGCTGCTCAGCGCCCTGGAGGCCGGCACCGACCCGGACGCCGCGATGCGCCGGGCCATCGCCGACGCCGCCAAGGCCGTCGCCGACCTCGCCGGGGCCGGCGCCGGGCCCGCCCGGCCCGACCTCAACGCGCCCGCCTGCACCTACGTCAGCGCCATCGCGGCCGGCGGCCGGGTCACCATCGGCTGGGTCGGCGACACCCGCGCCTACTGGATCCCGGACGACCGGGCCGCCGCCGAGCCCTTCCGGCTCACCCAGGACGACTCCTGGGCGGCCCGGATGGTCGAGGCCGGCCTGATGGGCGAGGCCGAGGCCTACGCCGACCCGCGCGCCCACGCGATCACCGGCTGGCTCGGCGCCGACGCCGAGGAGGTCGTCCCGCACACGCTGGACTTCACCCCGCACGTCCCCGGGGTGCTGCTGGTCTGCACCGACGGCCTGTGGAACTACGCCGAGGCCGCCACCGACCTCGCCTACTACGTCCGGCCGGACGCCCGGACCGAACCGCTCGCGGCGGCCCAGGCCCTGGTCAGGTTCGCGGTCGCGGCCGGCGGCCACGACAACATCACCGTCGCCGTCCTGCCGATCGACCCGCCCGCCCGGCCCGACCCCGAGGAGGTCGAGCAGACCCCGACCGCCCTCGACCTGCCGGTGATCACCCCGGCCGGGGCGCGGCCGGACCCGGAGGACGACCCGGACTACGAACCGACGCTGCCGGACCTCCCGGTGATCGGTTCCCCGGCCGCCCCGCTGCCGCCGCAGGTCCCGCCGGCGCCGTCCGCCCCGCCGGCACCGCC
>NZ_JBHVPD010000180.1:0-8520 GCF_042887525.1 Kitasatospora sp. NPDC057936 | reverse complement strand
GCGGCGCGCTCCGGGCAGGCCCGGAGCGCGCCGCCGGGAAAAGGGAAAGCGGTGGAGGCCCCCAGCCCCGACCGCCTTTCGCCACATGGGGGACGCCCTGGCGGCGCAGCGAATGGGACCGCGGATGTGGCCGAGCGGCCGCACGCGCCTGGCGTGCGGCCGCTCGGGGTGGGTCATCGGAGGCCGGCGGGCGGCTTCCGCCGTCCGGCGGTCAGCGGACCGGCAGGACCCGGGTGTGCTCCTCGCGGACGGCCTCCAGGGCGTTCGGCTTGAGGCCGAGCAGCTTCAGGATGGTCGGCGCGATCTGCTTGGTCTCGACCTTCTCGTCCTCGCGGACGCCGCCCGGGGTGCCCGCGCCGGAGACGACCAGCGGCACGTTCAGGTCGTCGGCGTGGGCCCCGCCGTGCTCGGCGATCTTGCTGCCGCCGGTGTAGACGACGCCGTACTGCGCGACGCCGAAGACGTCCGGCACCCGGGGGTCGCCCGGGTCGACGCCGAAGTGGTCGGCGGCCTCGTCGCCCGCGTAGATCCGCTCGATGCCGCTCCGGGTGAACGGGCGGGCCTTGCCGTTGATGTCGACGCCGTTGCCGCTCTGCGCCAGCAGGTAGTTCTTGGCGAACCCAGTGGCGGCGTCGGAGCGGTCGTTGAGCCAGAGCAGCACGCCGTCGTCGTCGACCGCGTGGGCGACGAGGTTGCCGGCGCCCGGGTGGGCGGCCTTCCAGGCGGCGTTGAGGCCGTCCAGCAGCGGCCCGTCGTCGATCCGGTTGAGCGCGGTCGGGTCGGTCGGGGACTGGCCGTGCTTGGCCGACAGGATGATCGTGGTGGAGCCGTCGAGGTGCTGCGCGCGCAGTTCCGCGGTCAGGGCGCCGATCTGCTGGTCGACGAACTCCAGGCTCTTCGCGAGCAGCGGGCCGGGCACGCCCTTGGTGGCGTAGCCGCCCTGGAGGCCGTCGGAGCTGTTGAGCTTCTGCGCGGTGGAGACGGACTGGAGGTTCAGGCCGAAGACCGCCGGGGTGCCGACCTTCTCCGCGCGGCTGTGGTCGTAGCCGTCGATCTCGTTGAGGACGGCCTGCACTTTGTACGAGTCGTATTGCTGGGTGGCCTTGTTGTCCTTGGTCCAGTCGCCGCTGTACCCGGTCGCCTTGCTGTTGATCTCCGGGGTGAAGAGGTCCTGGATGCCCTCGCCGGAGGGGCCGTTGAGGATGTCGTAGGCGGCGTGCTTGTCCGACCAGGCCGTGCGCAGGCCGGCCTGGCGGGCCACCTCGAAGACGGTGTTCACCTGGAGGTAGGAGTGCGGGTAGACCGGCTGGCAGGTGTCCGGGTCGACCGGCAGCTTGGCCGGGTTGATCAGCGTCTGCGGCCGGCCGGTCATCTGCAGGATGGAGCCGGGCAGGCCGGCGAGGCCCTGGCCGGCGTCGATCGAGTCCTGGTTCTTGTCCAGGTCCTCGGTGAGGTCGATCTCGACGCCGGGCTTGGCGTTCTCGCAGTCGGTGGTGCCGGCCGGGAGCAGTTCGGCGTTGTAGGTGTCGTCGTAGTAGACGCCGGTGGTGCCCGGGCCGCCGCCGGTGAGCTGCGCGACCATGCCGGGGAAGGAGTCCGAGGGGTTGGTGGTGCTCGCGCGGGTGTACTCGACACCGCCGCCGACCAGCCGGGCCAGCGCGGACTGGGGGTGCTGGGCCACGAACCAGGCGAGGTCCGACTGGTGCAGGCCGTCGACCGAGACCAGCAGCACGTGCTTGGCGTGGGCGTCGCGGCCCTCTTCGGCGGCGGCTGCCTGGGCGACGGTGGATCCGGCCAGCACTCCGGCGGCGCCGAGGGTGGCGGCGAGCCGGACGTAACGACGGGTCACGGAAGACTCCTGTCGAGGGGGAAGGTGGCTGCGGCGGTGCGCTCATAGGGTGGGAGGCCCCGGTATACCGGCGGCGGCCGGGGAATGAACAGCGTCGGACTCCTCGGCGGAGAAATTCGAGAATTCGGCGAATCTCACCAAGTGGACTCACGGTCAACGGAATTGGTGAACATGCACCGTCAATGAACGGGCAGCCGGAAATGTCCTCGGTCCGAATGGGGCCGGCCGCGGCGTTCCGGGGAGTCCGGAACGCCGCGGCCGGGGGTGGGGCGGGTGGGGCGGTTCAGCCGTCGGTCGCCGTGGTCGTGTACGGGGCCTGGGCGTGGGTGGCGGCGTACATCAGGGCGGTCTTCATCTTGGGCCAGAAGTAGGAGTCCTGGCAGGAGTAGGCGGGCATGAAGCCGGAGCAGCCGCGGGAGTCGCTGTCGCCGACCTCGATGGTGAAGCTGGCGGTCCCGAGCTTGTCGTAGACCCAGTCGTCGGTGCCGCCGGCGGCGTCGTAGAGAATCTCGCCGGCCTGGCCGGCCTGGTAGTTGGTGAGGGTGCCGAGTTTGCCGGCGAGGGCGCGCAGCGCGGCGTCGTTGCCGGTGTGGACGGTGTGGTCGTGGGCCCACGGGAAGATGACCATGCTGGCGTCGCTGTGCAGGGTGATCATGATGCCGCGGGTGTCCGCCGGGGCGGGGTCGGTGTCGCCGGGGCCGCGCACGGCCGGGTAGAGGTTGCGGAACAGCCCTTCCAGGGCGGTGTTCTCGACTTCGGAGTCGGCCTGCGGCCCGAGGTAGATCTCGGAGCACGGGTCGGGGGAGGTGCCGAGTCCGCCCCAGTGGGTGCCGGCGTTGCGGTTGAGGTCGACGCCGATCTGGCCGGAGAAGTCGCAGGCGGAGCCGTTCGAGTCGTCGGCGTTCTTGCGCTGGTAGAGCGGGTTGTCGCCGCCCTGCTGGACGATGTCGACGCCGTCGGGGTTGGCGATCGGCACGACCCAGAGTTCGGTGGAGTCGAGGAGCGCGGTGACGTCCTGGTCGGTGCCGTAGCCGCCGGTGAGGTGGTCGATCCAGCGCCACGACATTTCGCCGGTGGTTATCTCGCGGGCGTGGATCTGGCTCATCAGGAAGAAGCGGGGTTTGGCCGAGTTCGGTGAGAGCGAGCAGTCGTTCCCGGTCCGTTTGGTGATGCAGACGGCTTTGAGGTCGTAGCCGCCGGGCCGGCCGTTCTGCTTGCGCCAGGACTGGCCGTAGGTGACCACGGTCGCCAGGTCGGGGTGCTGGGAGGCGACTTGGTCGAGGTGGGCGTAGTGGGCGTTGACGGTGTGGTAGCCGCCGTCGTACGTCTCGTTCGGGTCGCCGGCTGCCAGTTGGCCGCTCCTGGGACGGAGTTGGAGCGGCGCCTGGGCCGGGTCGGGCATCGTCCGCTCGACCGTCGGCGTGAAGCCGAGCAGTCGCAGCCGGGTGCCGTCGCGGGCGTCGCCGAGGACGAACAGGTCGTCGCCCTGCCGGTGTTCGAGCAGGTCGAAGCCTGCGCCGGTGAGCGTCTGGGCGTCTGCCGCGGTGTGGGTGGGGATGCGGTAGACGAAGACGTTCCCGGGGCCGGACCGGTGGGTGTTCTGGGCCGTCGCGCTCGGCACGGCGGTGAGGGCGAGCGCGGTGAGTGCGGCGAGGGTGCCGGCCGCGAGGGCGATGGAACGCTTCCTGGCCATGGGGGCCTCCGAAGTCGTGGGGGTGTCGCGTGGGGGACGGGTGGTGGAGCGGGCGGGGAACGGGAAGCAGGGAGTGCCAAGCGTTTATGTCAGGGGCATGACATCAAGTGCGCCGCACGCCACCACCACCGTCCATGAAGCAAAGCGCCGCCCCGACCGCCCGTCAACTCCCGGCGGGGAGTTTTCCGTTGCGGCCAGGGCGGTCAAGTCCGCCGGAACGGTCAAGTCCGCCAGAGCGTGCAAGTCGCCCCGGGCGCCCAGGCGGTCGAGCCGGCCGGGGTGTGGTCAGCCCTCCTCGCGCCAGCCCTCGTACTCGGCGGCGAGCGCGTCCAGGGCGCGCAGCCTGGCCGGGGTCCACCCGTCCTCCGGGGGTTCGACGACGACCAGCCACTGGGCGTCCTCGGCGTCGTCCTCGCCGGCCAGGGCGTCGCGGACGACCTCCAGTTCGCCGAGATCGGGCTGGGTGGCGCTGAGTTCCTCCGCGGCCTCGTCGGCGGCGTCGCGGTCGGGCAGGACGAGCAGCTGCCGGGCGTGCGGGTCGTCGACGTCCGGCTGGTCGGTGGTGAGGTCTTCGGTCACCGGCCCATTCTCCAGGTCCGCCGGGCGGTGCCGTCGCCCAGGTCCGGCCGGGGCTGTCCGCGCTCCGTGGGATGCTGGTGGGGATGGCCAGGAAGAGTGCACCCGACGACCTGCTCGCCCCGCTGACCCTCGCGGTCGGCCAGGAGGAGCTGCTGCTCGACCGCGCGGTCGCCCAGGTGGTGGCGGCGGCGAAGGCGGCGGATCCGGACACCGACGTGCGGGACGTCCCGCCGGGCGGGCTCCAGCCCGGCAGCCTGGCCGAGCTGACGACGCCGTCGCTGTTCGCCGAGCGCAAGGTGATCGTGGTCAGGGCCGCCCAGGACCTCTCCGCCGACTCCGTCAAGGAGGTCAAGGCGTACATCGAGGCCCCGGCCGAAGAAGTGATCATGGTGCTGGTGCACGCGGGCGGTGCCAAGGGCAAGGGCCTGCTGGACGCGGGGCGCAAGGCGGGCGGCCGGGAGGTGGCCTGCGCCAAGCTGGCGAAGGCGAGCGAGCGGCTGGCCTTCGTCAAGGGCGAGTTCCGCACGCTGGGGCGCTCCGCGACGCCGGAGGCCTGCCAGGCCCTGCTGGACGCGCTCGGCAGCGACCTGCGCGAGCTGGCTGCCGCGTGCAGCCAGCTCACCTCGGACGTCGAGGGCACGATCGACGAGACCGTCGTGGCCCGCTACTACAGCGGCCGGGCCGAGGCCACCGGCTTCGAGGTGGCGGACCTGGCCGTCACCGGCCGGGCGGCGGAGGCGCTGGAGCGGCTGCGCTGGGCGCTGGCGGTCGGGCAGCCGCCGACGGGCATCACCTACGCGCTGGCGTCCGGCGTGCGCAGCATCGGGCGGCTGGCGAGCGCCGGGCGGAACATGCGCCCGGGGGACCTGGCGCGCGAGCTGGGCATGCCGCCGTGGAAGGTCGACCGGGTCCGCCAGCAGATGCGCGGCTGGACGGGCGACGGCGTGGCCGTCGCGCTGACGGCGATCGCGCAGGCGGACGCCGCGGTCAAGGGGGGGTCGGACGATCCGGCCTTCGCCCTGGAGCGCGCGGTGGTCGCGGTGGCCCGAGCGGCCCGGGCGGGCAGCCGTCCGTCGTACTGAGCCGTCCTAGACCGTCCTGGGCCGCCCTAGGCCGTACTGAGCCGTACTGGGCCGTACCGACGAGCGCGGCCAGGGGCGCCTCGAAAGCCCCCGCGCCCCCGCACGCTCCCACGCTCCCGCGCGCCCTCGGGGGCGTCACTCCCACCGCCCGCATGGGCCCAACGCGACAGGCGCCGTGACCGGCCTCTGGAGAAGAGGGGGGTCACGGCGCCTGCCGTAGTGCTGTGTGCACCGCACCCGCGTGGCGAACGCAGGCCGCGTGCGGTGCGAGTCTCGCGCGCCTCAGGGGTCCGGGTAGAGGGCCGGGTCACCCTGCGGCGTCGGGGGCCGGTGGCCCCCGGTGGCGTCAGGCCTGGACGGCGGTGTTGACGCGCTTGGTGATGGCCGACTTCTTGTTGGCGGCCTGGTTGGCGTGGATGACGCCCTTGCTCACGGCCTTGTCCAGCGCCTTGGAGGCGGCGCGGGCCAGCACGACGGCCTTCTCGGTCTCGCCGGCGGCAGCGGCCTCACGGGCCTTGCGCAGAGCGGTCTTCAGCGAGGACTTGACGGCCTTGTTGCGCAGGCGCGCCTTCTCGTTGGTCTTGTTGCGCTTGATCTGGGACTTGATGTTCGCCACGAAGGAGCCTCAGTCTTGTCTAAAAGGTATTGAACGGGTTGCACCTTCGGGCCGTCGGACCAGCTGAGAGGGCATGCCGAGGCCAGGTGCAGCTGACTACGCTACCAGGGGCCCGCCGCCCGCCCCAAACCGGCCGGAGCGCCGCACCCCGGCCGGCCGCACGTCCGGCTGGCCGCATCCCGACCGCCCGCGCACCGAGCTACGCGTCGAGGACCGGCTCGCCGTAGTGCTCGACCTCAGGGAAGGGCCGGTAGAAGCGGTGCAGGAGGTCCCGCCAGCGTTCGTACTCGGCGGAGCCGCGGAAGCCCTCGGTGTGGTCGGCGAGGGTCTCCCACTCGACCTGGAGCAGGAAGCGCGAGCCGCGCCCCTCGTCGAGGCAGCGCCGCAGCTGCAGCGAGCGGAAGCCGCGCTGGACGGCGATCAGCGGCCGGGCCTCGGCGAAGGCGGCGAGGAACTCGTCCTCCCGGCCGGGCAGGACGTCGAGCAGGGCGCTTTCCAGGATCATGGGACGCCATCCTGTCGCCGCTCGGTCCGGGCGGGAAGGCCTGCTCCGCACCCCCACGAACGACCCGGGCCGGACCGAACGGCGGCCCGCGCCGGGGTCGTGGGAGGATGGGAGGAACTATTTCGATCGGACGAGACTGTCCGGTCCCCCCGGGAAGCCGGTCAGCGATGACCCGGACGCCCCCGGCCCCGGACCAACGGAGAATCGGACCAAGGTGCCCGCGACCCCCAGCAATGTGCCAGAGCCCAGCCGTACCGACCCGGCGCTGATCCGCAACTTCTGCATCATCGCCCACATCGACCACGGCAAGTCGACGCTCGCAGACCGGATGCTGCAGATCACCGGCGTCGTCGACCCGCGGCAGATGCGTGCCCAGTACCTCGACCGCATGGACATCGAGCGTGAGCGCGGCATCACCATCAAGTCGCAGGCGGTCCGCCTCCCGTGGGCGCCGAAGACCGGGCCGAACACCGGGTCGACGCACATCCTCAACATGATCGACACCCCCGGCCACGTGGACTTCACGTACGAGGTGTCCCGCTCCCTCGCCGCGTGCGAGGGCACCATCCTGGTGGTCGACGCGGCCCAGGGCATCGAGGCGCAGACCCTCGCCAACCTGTACCTGGCGCTGGAGAACGACCTCACGATCATCCCGGTGCTCAACAAGATCGACCTGCCGGCCGCCCAGCCGGAGAAGTACGCCGCCGAGATCGCGCACATCATCGGCTGCGACCCCTCCGACGTGCTCCAGGTCAGCGCCAAGACCGGTCTGGGCGTCGAGGACCTGCTGGACCACATCGTCAACACCATCCCGGCCCCGGTCGGCGTCAAGGACGCCCCGGCCCGCGCGATGATCTTCGACTCGGTGTACGACTCCTACCGCGGCGTGGTCACCTACGTCCGTGTCGTGGACGGCCAGCTCACCAAGCGCGAGCGCATCGCGATGATGTCCACCGGCGCGACCCACGAGCTGCTGGAGATCGGTGTCATCTCGCCCGAGCCGAAGGTCGCCGACGGCCTCGGCGTCGGCGAGGTGGGCTACATCATCACCGGCGTGAAGGACGTCCGGCAGTCCAAGGTCGGTGACACGATCACGTCGATGCACAAGGGCGCGACCGAGCCGCTCGGCGGCTACAAGGACCCGCGCCCGATGGTGTTCTCCGGCCTGTACCCGCTGGACGGCTCGGACTACCCGCTGCTGCGCGACGCCCTGGACAAGCTGCGCCTGAACGACGCCGCCCTGGTGTACGAGCCGGAGACCTCGGTCGCGCTCGGCTTCGGCTACCGCTGCGGCTTCCTCGGCCTGCTGCACCTGGAGATCATCCGGGAGCGCCTGGAGCGCGAGTTCAACCTCGACCTGATCTCCACCGCCCCGAACGTGGTCTACCGGGTGATCATGGAGGACGGCACCGAGCACACCGTCACCAACCCGAGCGAGTTCCCGAGCGGCAAGATCGCCGAGGTGTACGAGCCGGTCGTGCGCGGCACGATCCTCGCGCCCAACGAGTTCGTCGGCGCGATCATGGAGCTGTGCCAGTCCCGCCGGGGCAGCCTCCAGGGCATGGACTACCTCTCCGAGGACCGGGTCGAGCTGCGCTACACCCTGCCGCTCGCGGAGATCGTCTTCGACTTCTTCGACCAGCTGAAGTCCAAGACCCGCGGTTACGCGTCCCTCGACTACGAGCCCATCGGCGAGCAGACCGCCGACCTGGTCAAGGTCGACATCCTGCTGCACGGCGACGCGGTCGACGCGTTCTCCGCGATCGTGCACAAGGACAAGGCCTACAACTACGGCGTGATGATGGCGGGCAAGCTGCAGAAGCTCATCCCCCGCCAGCAGTTCGAGGTGCCGATCCAGGCGGCCATCGGTTCCCGGGTGATCGCCCGCGAGACGGTCCGCGCGATCCGCAAGGACGTCCTCGCCAAGTGCTACGGCGGTGACATCTCGCGCAAGCGCAAGCTGCTGGAGAAGCAGAAGGAGGGCAAGAAGCGGATGAAGATGGTCGGCCGCGTGGAGGTCCCGCAGGAGGCCTTCATCGCCGCGCTGTCCACCGACGCCGAGGCCCCCAAGGAAAAGAAGTAACGGAAGAGAAGTAGCAGCGGCGGAAGGGCCCGGAGCGATCGTGCTCCGGGCCCCTGCGCCCGGCCGGGGGCGGGGAGTTACCCGCCGGGGGGGGTCACATGTGGACCCCGCCC
>NZ_JBHVPD010000179.1:0-8855 GCF_042887525.1 Kitasatospora sp. NPDC057936 | reverse complement strand
CGGAACAACGCCACCTCCAGCGCGAACAGCGCCGGCTGCACATACCCCGTGTCATCCAGCAGCGCGGCCTCCGCCGACCCCTCCACCGCGAACAGCACCGGGCGCAGCGGCCCGGCCAGCCGTCCCTCGAAACCGGCGAGGACGGCGTCCAGCGCGTCGGCGAACACGGGGTGGGCGGCGTACAGCTCCCGCCCGGCGCCGGGGCGCTGCGAGCCCTGGCCGGGGAAGAGGAAGGCGGTCTTCCCGCCCAGGGCCGAGCCCTGGACGAGCTGCGGCGCGGCCTGGCCGTCGACGAGGGCGTGCAGGCCCTGCGCCAGCTCGGCGCGGTCGGCGGCGAGCACGGCGGCCCGGTGGTCGTGCAGCGTGCGGGTGGTGGCCAGCGAGTGGCCGAGGTCGCGGACCGCCAGCTCCGGGTGCGCGGCGAGGTGGCCGAGCAGCAGGGCGGCCTGCTCGCGCAGCGCGGCGGGCGTCGCGGCGGAGAGCGGGACGGGCAGCGGCCGGTCGTCCGGGCGCTCCTCGGCCGGCTCGGCCGCGGGCGGCGCCTCGACGATGACGTGGGCGTTGGTGCCGCTCGCGCCGAAGGCGGAGACGCCCGCCCGGCGCGGGTGGCCGGTGGCCGGCCACGCGGTCTCCTCGGTGAGGAGCTCGGCGGCGCCGGCCGTCCAGTCGACGTGCGAGGACGGCGTGCCGACGTGCAGCGTGCGCGGCAGCACGCCGTTCTGCATCGCCAGCACCATCTTGATCACGCCTGCCACGCCGGAGGCCGCCTGGGTGTGGCCCAGGTTCGACTTCAGCGCGCCGATCAGGACGGGCCGTTCACGGTCCTGGCCGTAGGTGGCGAGGAGCGCCTGGGCCTCGATCGGGTCGCCGAGCTTCGTGCCGGTGCCGTGCGCCTCGACGGCGTCGACCTCCGCGGGCGTCAGGCCCGCGTTGGCCAGGGCGCGGCGGATGACGCGCTGCTGGGACGGGCCGTTGGGCGCGGTGATGCCGTTCGACGCGCCGTCCTGGTTGATCGCGGAGCCGCGCAGGACGGCCAGCACGCGGTGGCCCCGGCGCTCGGCGTCCGAGAGCCGCTCCACCACCAGGACGCCGACGCCCTCGGACCACGCGGTGCCCTCGGCGGCGTCGGAGAAGGTGCGGCAGCGCCCGTCCGGGGACAGCGCCCCCATCTCGCCGAACTCGACGAACCCGACCGGGCTCGACATCACCGTCACGCCGCCCGCCAGGGCCAGCGAGCACTCGCCCGACCGCAGGGCCTGGGCGGCCAGGTGCAGGGCTACCAGCGAGGACGAGCACGCGGTGTCCACGCTGACCGAGGGCCCTTCCAGCCCGAGGGTGTAGGAGAGCCGGCCGGACAGCAGGCTCGCGGACTGCGCGGTCTCGACGTGCCCGAGCTGGCCGATGGCCGGCCGGTAGTCGCCGCTGCCGCCGCCGATGAACACGCCGGTGTCGCCGCCGCGCAGGCCCGCCGGATCGATCCCGGCGCGCTCCAGCGCCTCCCATGCGGTCTCCAGCACGAGCCGCTGCTGCGGGTCGACGACCATCGCCTCGCGCGGGGAGACCCCGAAGAAGGCGGCGTCGAACTCGGCCGCGTCGTACAGGAACCCGCCCTGCTGGGTGACGCTGCGCCCGCGCCCGTCGCGGTCGCCGTGGGCCAGCCGGTCGAGGTCCCAGCCGCGGTCCGCCGGGAACGGGCCGATCGCGTCGGCGCCCTCCCGCAGGAGCCGCCACAGGTCCTCGGGCGAACGGACGCCGCCCGGGTAGCGGCAGCCCATGCCGACGATCACGATCGGGTCGTCGGTGTCCGCGGCGACGGCCGAACGCTCCGGCTCCTGCGCCTCGTCGAAGAGTTCGGCGCGGAGGTGGGCGGCGAGGGCGGCCGGGGTCGGGTAGTCGAACACGAGGGTCGCGGGCAGGCGCAGACCGGTCGCGGTGGTGAGCCGGTTGCGCAGGTCGACGGCGGTCAGCGAGTCGAAGCCGAGGTCCTTGAACGGGTGCCCGGACGGCACGTCGTCGGCGTCGGCGTGACCGAGCACGGCCGCCGACTCGGCCCGGACGATCGCCAGCAGCGCCTCGGTGCGCTCGGCCGCCGACCGCTCGCGCAGACCGGCGCGCAGCCTGTCAGTGCGGCTCGCGGTCTCCTCCTCGGGCTCCGCGGCGACGCGGGCCTCGGGCAGGTCGGCGAAGAGCCGGGTCGGCCGGGTTTCGGCGAAGGCGGGCGCGAAGCGCTCCCACGCCACGTCGGCGACGGTGACGGCGGAGCCGTCGAGGGCGGCGGCGAGGGCCGCCAGGGCGCGGCCGGGGGCGACGGGCGGCAGCCCGTTGGCCCGCAGGTGCGCGGCCAGCGAGTCGGGCGTGCTGCCCGCCCAGGCGCCCCAGGCGACGGCGGTGGCGGCCCGCCCGGCGGCGCGGCGGGACTGGGCGACGGCGTCCAGGAGCGCACTGGCGGCGGCCTCGTCGGCCCGGCCCTTGACGCCCCAGGTGCCGGCGATCGACCCGAACAGCACGTAGGCGTCGAGCTCCCGGTCCGCGAGCGCCTCGTCGAGCGCCGCGAGGTCGGAGAGCAGGCCGGAGAGGTGGTCACCGGGCTCGCCGGAGCGGCCGGTGTAGAGGACGGCGGAGAGGTCCGGCAGCTCGGGGAGGGAGTCACCGGGAGTGCCGACGACGAGGGTCAGGTCGGTACCGGACTCGCCGAGCTCGGCCCGCAGTTCCATCCCATCCACGCCGATCCGATCACCGGCCGCATCGAGCACCCCGGCCGCATCGGGCGACTCGTCGCCACGCGCACCGGCCACCGGCACCGACTCTCCCGTCAGCACCACCACGTGCTCGGCACCCGCCTGGGCGAGCCAGCGGGCCGTCGGGGCCGCGTGGCCCTCCGGGTCGCCGACCACCAGGACCGTGCCGCGCGGGGTCCACGGCCGTGCCGTGTCGGCCGTCGTGGCGCGCACGAGCCGGCGGGCGAAGGCCCCGGCCGTACGCAGCGCCAGCTGGTCCTCGCCATCGCCCGCGGCGAGCAGCGCCCGCAGCCGGGCCGCCGTACGGGCGTCGTCGGGCGCCTCCGGCAGGTCGATCAACCCGCCCCAGCCCTCCGGGTGTTCGAGCGCCACCACCCGGCCGATGCCCCAGACCGCCGCCTGCGCGGCGTCCTGCGGGGCCTCGGTGTCGCCGACGGCGACGGCGCCGCGGGTGAGGCACCACAGCGGGGCCTCGACGCCGGCCTCACCGAGGGCGGCGAGCAGGGCGTCCGGCCGGGCGAGCCCGGTGGGCACGCCGCCGGAGGCGGCGAGCAGGGACACCACCCCGGCGATCGGCCCGGCGATCGGGGCCAGACCCACGGCGTCGACCGTCACCCGCTCCACATCCGCGCCCAGCGCGGCGAGCACCGCGGACGTCCAGGAGTCGTCCTGCCCCTCCGCCACGAGCGCCAGCCACGTCCCCGGCAGGGCGTCCGGCCCGGCAGGAGCCGCGTACGGCTTCCAGACCGCCCGGTAGCGCAGCCGGTCCGCGTCCGTCCGCTCGGTCCGGCGGCGGCGCCACGCCGAGAGGGCGGGTAGCAGCGCGCCGAGCGACGTGTCGTCGTCCAGGCCCAGCGTCGTGCCCAGCGCAGCGGTGTCGGCGCGCTCGACGGCGGACCAGAACGCGGCGTCCGCCGGGTCGCCGGCGGCGACGGGCTCGGGTGCGCGCTCGGGCCAGTAGAGCTCGCGCTGGAACGGGTAGGTGGGCAGGTCGACCCGGCGGGCACCGGTGCCGTCGAACAGCCGCGTCCAGTCGACCGGCACGCCCGCGACGTGCAGGCGGGCCAGCGCCGTGACCAGGGAGTGCTCCTCGGGCCGGTCGCGGCGCTGCAGCGCGGCGACGGGGCCGTCCACGGTCCGCTGGACGAGCGCCGACAGCACGCCGTCGGGGCCGAGCTCCAGGAAGGCGGTGGCACCCGCCTCTTCGAGCGCCCGGACGCCGTCGGCGAAGCGGACGGTCTCGCGGACGTGCCGCACCCAGTACTCGGGCGACTCGACGCCGTCGGCGAGCGCGCCCGTCAGGTTGGAGACCAGCGGGATCGAGGGCGCCGTGTACGCGAGCCCGTCGAGGACGGCCCGGAAGCCGTCCAGCATCGGCTCCATCAGCGGGGAGTGGAAGGCGTGCGAGACGCGCAGGCGCGTGGTCCGCCGGTCGGCGAAGTGTGCCTCGATCGCGGCGACGCCCTCGGCAGCGCCCGACACCACCACGGACGTCGGACCGTTCACCGCCGCGATGGAGACGAACTCGCCCAGCAGCGGGAGGACTTCGTCCTCCGAAGCCTCCACGGCGAGCATCGCTCCACCCTCCGGGAGCGCTTGCATCAGCCGGCCGCGCGCAGCCACCAGGGCACACGCGTCCTCCAGCGAGAACACCCCGGCGACGTGCGCCGCCGCCACCTCGCCGATCGAGTGCCCGGCCACGAACTCCGGCCGCACGCCGAGCGATTCGACGAGCCGGAACAGCGCCACCTCGACCGCGAACAGCCCGGCCTGGGCGTACTCCGTCCGGTTCAGCGGCTCCGCGTCGTCGCCCCACACCACGTCGCGCAGCGGCCGGTCCAACAGCTGGTCCAGCCGTGCGCAGACGCCGTCGAAGGCCTCGGCGAACACCGGGAAGCGGGCGTACAGCTCCCGTCCCATGCCGAGCCGCTGCGAGCCCTGCCCGGAGAAGAGGAACGCCGTCGAGCGCTCTCCCGCCACCCCGCGCGCGACCTCCGCACCGTCCAGCAGCACCGCCCGGTGCCCGAGGAGCGCACGCCCGGCGGCCAGCGAGTGGGCGACGTCCAGCGCGGACGGCCCGTCCACGTCGGCGAGGCGCGCGAGCGAAGCGTCCAGCGCGGCCTCCGACTTGGCGGAGACCACCCACGGCGCCGCGCCCACGGCCGACACCGAACCGGCTGCCTCAGGATCGGCAGGCGCCTGCTCCAGCAGGACGTGCGCGTTGGTGCCGCTGACGCCGAAGGCGGAGACGCCGGCCCGGCGCGGACGGCCGGTGGACGGCCAGTCGCGGGCCTCCGTCAGGAGCTCCACGGCGCCGGCCGTCCAGTCGACGTGCCGGGAGGGCGCGTCGACGTGCAGCGACTTCGGCAGTTCCCCGTGCTGCATCGCGAGCACCGTCTTGATCACGCCGGCGGCGCCCGCGGCGGCCTGGGTGTGGCCGAGGTTGGACTTCACCGAGCCGAGCAGGAGCGGGAGTTCGCGGTCCCGTCCGTAGGCGGCCAGCAGGGCGTGCGCCTCAATCGGGTCGCCGAGGGCGGTGCCGGTGCCGTGCGCCTCGACGGCGTCGACCTCGGCGGCGGTCAGGCCCGCGTCGGCGAGGGCCGCGCGGATCACCCGCTGCTGGGCCCGGCCGTTGGGGGCCGTCAGCCCGTTCGAGGCGCCGTCCTGGTTGACGGCGGATCCGCGCACGACCGCGAGCACCGGGTGCCCGTTGCGCCGCGCGTCCGAGAGCCGCTCCAGCACCAGGACGCCCGCGCCCTCGGACCAGGCGGTCCCGTCGGCGGCGTCGGCGAAGGGCTTGCAGCGGCCGTCGGAGGCCAGTCCGCCCTGCGCGGTGAACTCGACGAAGGCGTCCGGGCTGGACATCACCGAGGCGCCGCCGGCCAGGGCCAGCGAGCACTCCCCGGCGCGCAGCGCGCGGGCGGCCAGGTGGAGCGAGACGAGGGCGGAGGAGCACGCGGTGTCGACGGTGACGGCCGGGCCCTCCAGACCGAGGGTGTAGGAGAGGCGGCCGGACAGGACGCTCGCCGTGTTGCCGGTGGCGGCGTGGCCGCGGACGTCGGCGGTGCCGCGGCGCAGCACGGTCAGGTAGTCCTGCCCGTTGGTGCCGACGAAGACGCCGGTGTCGCTGCCGCGCAGCCGGTCGGGGGCGATGCCGGAGCGCTCCAGGGCCTCCCAGGAGGTCTCCAGGAGGAGGCGCTGCTGGGGGTCCATGGCGAGGGCTTCGCGGGGCGAGATGCCGAAGAAGCGGGCGTCGAAGCGGCCGACGCCGTCGAGGAAGCCGCCGTGGAGGGTGGCGGAGCCGCCGCGGCCGAGGGCGTCGAGGTCCCAGCCGCGGTCGGCGGGGAACGGGCGGATGGCGTCGGCGCCGTCGCCGAGCAGCCGCCAGAGGTCCTCCGGGGACTCGATGCCGCCGGGGAAGCGGCAGGCCATGCCGACGATGACGACGGGGTCCTCCGAGACGTCCCGCGGGGCCGGGGCCCGGTCGGGTTCGGGGAGGGTGCCGAGGAGTTCGGCGAGGAGGTGGGCGGCCAGGTCGGCCGGGGTCGGGTGGTCGTAGACCAGGGTGGCGGGCAGGCTCAGGCCGGTGGCGGCGGTGAGGGCGTTGCGCAGTTCGACGGTGGTGAGGGAGTCCATGCCGAGGTCGGTGAAGGGCTGGTCGGCGCCGACGCGTTCGCCGCCCGCGTGGCCGAGGACGGCCGCGACGCGGGTGCGCACGAAGTCGAGGACGAAGCGCTCCCTGGCCTGCTCGGACAGTTCGGCGAGGCGCTGCCGCAACCCGGACTCCGGGGCGGCCGCGGCCGGCCGGCCGGCCGCTCCGGCCAGCGGGGCGATCAGCGGGACGGGCCGCTGCGCGGTGAAGACGGCGGCGAAGCGCTGCCAGTCGATGTCGGCGACGGTGAGCGCGGTGTCGTCGTGGTCGAGGGCGTGTCCGAGGGCGGTCAGGGCGCGCTCGGGCGCCATCGGGCCGTAGCCGCCGCGGCGCACCCGCTGTTCGACGCCGGCCCCGGCCATGCCGTCGCCCGCCCACGGGCCCCACGCGATGGCGGTGGCCCGCAGGCCACGGGCGCGGCGCTGCTCGGCGAGGGCGTCCAAGGAGGCGTTGGCGGCGGCGTAGTTGGCCTGACCGGCGGCGCCGATGGTGCCCGCGGTGGAGGTGAAGAGGACGAAGGCGGCGAGGTCGGCGTCGCGGGTCAGCTCGTCGAGGTGGTGCGCGGCGTCGACCTTGGGACGGAACACCTCGGCGAAGTGCTCGGCGGTCAGGGTGTCGAGGGTCCCGTCGGCGACGACGCCGGCGGTGTGGAAGACCGCGGTGAGCGGCCGGTCGGCGGGGACTGCGGCCAGGACGGCCGCGAGGGCGTCCCGGTCGGCGGCGTCGCAGGCGGCCAGGGTGACGTCCGCGCCGAGCGCGGCGAGGTCGGCGCGCAGTTGCTCGGCGCCGTGGGCGTCCGCGCCGCGGCGGCTGAGCAGCAGCAGGTGCGGGGCGCCCTGGGCGGCGAGGCGGCGGGCGAGCTGCCCGCCGAGGCCGCCGGTGCCGCCGGTGATCAGGACGGTGCCGGCGGGTGCGTACGGCCGGGTGGCCGGGCGCCCGCCCGACGGGTGGCCCAGCGGGTGAGCCAGCGGGTGGCGCACGAGGCGCCGGGCGAAGGTGCCGGAGGCGCGGACGGCGAGCTGGTCCTCGCCGTCGGTGCGGGCGAGCGCGGCGGCCAGGCGGCGCAGCGCGGTGTCGTCGAGCTGCTCCGGCAGGTCGATCAGCCCGCCCCAGCGGGTGGGCAGTTCGAGGGCGGCGGAGCGGCCGAGGCCCCAGACGGCGGCCTGCCGGGGGTCGGCGGGCCGGTCGGAGCGGCCGGTGGCGACGGCGCCGCGGGTGAGGCACCACAGCGGGGCCTCGACACCCGCCTCGCCGAGGGCCTGGACGGCGGCGACGGTGGCCGCGAGCGGGTCGTCGCCCGGGGCGGCCGGGGAGCCGAGGGCGAGCAGGGACAGGACGCCGGTGACGTCACCGAGCTCCGCCTCGCGCAGCTGTGCGGCGAGCGCGGCCCGGTCGGTCGAGGCCCGGAGAACCACCCCGTCGACCAGCCCGTCCGCCCACGGCGCGTCGTCCGACGCGAGCACCAGCCAGCGGCCGGAGGGCCGGGCCGCGGCGTCGCCCGTCGCGTCGAGCGGCGTCCAGGAGGCGCGGTAGCGCCAGGCGTCCACGGTGGTGCGCTCGCGGCGGGCGCGGCGCCAGGTGGAGAGGGCGGTCACGGTGTCGGTGTCGAGGTCCAGCCCGGCGCCGAGCGCCCCGAGGTCGCCGCGGTCGACGGCGGCCCAGAACTCGGCGTCCACCGGGTCGGAGCCCGCCGACGGGACGGGCCGGGACTCCGGCCAGTAGCGCTCCCGCTGGAACGGGTAGGTGGGCAGGTCGGCGCGGCGGGCGCCGGTGCCGGCGAAGACGGCCGCCCAGTCGAGGCGCAGGCCGCCGACGGCCAGCCGGGCGAGCGCGGCCGTGAGGGCCGGCGCTCCGGGCCGGCCGCGGCGCAGCGCGGGCACGCCGGTGAGGCGGGCGCCGTCGCCGAGGGTGTCGCGGGCGGCGGCGGTGAGGACGCCGTCCGGGCCGAGTTCGAGGAAGGCGGCGGCGCCGTGGCCGGCGAGGGCCTGGACGGCGTCGGCGAAGCGGACGGTGCCGCGCACCTGCCGGGCCCAGTAGTCGGGTGCGGCGAGCTCGTCGGCGGTGGCGGGGGCGCCGGTGACGGTGGAGATGAGCGGGATCGCCGGGGCGTCGTAGGTGAGCGTGGCGGCGACGCGGGTGTAGGCGTCGAGCATCGGCTCCATGTGCGGCGAGTGGAAGGCGTGCGAGACGCGCAGGCGCTTGGTGCGCCTCCCGGCGAACTCCCCTGCGATGCGGAGGACTTCGTCCTCGTCGCCCGCGAGCACCACCGCCGTGGGCCCGTTGACGGCGGCGATGGAGACGCCGTCCGTCAGCAGCGGCAGCACCTCCGCCTCCGTTGCCTCGACGGACACCATCGCTCCCCCACCGGGGAGTTCGGACATCAGCCGAGCCCGAGCAGCCACCAGCGTGCAGGCATCCTCCAGCGAGAACACCCCCGCCACGTGCGCCGCAGCGATCTCACCGAT